>NZ_JBEXNT010000009.1:0-132027 GCF_040611255.1 Kitasatospora sp. NPDC002965
GGCTCCCAGTAGACGACTGGGTTGATAGGCCGGATATGGAAGCCCTGTGAGGGGTGGAGTTGACCGGTACTAATAGGCCGAGGGCTTGTCCTCAGTTGCTCGCGTCCACTGTGTTGTTCTGAAACAACGACCCCCACACGTCTGGTCACGGTGTGGGTGCGGTTGACAGTTTCATAGTGTTTCGGTGGTCATAGCGTGAGGGAAACGCCCGGTTACATTCCGAACCCGGAAGCTAAGCCTCACAGCGCCGATGGTACTGCAGGGGGGACCCTGTGGGAGAGTAGGACGCCGCCGAACAATCATTCCAAAAAGACCCCCTCCCGTTCGGGAGGGGGTCTTTTTGCGTTAACGTCTCTCCACCACGTCCAAGCCCGGTGGAGAGGCACGAACCGTTGCAGAACCTGACCCTTACCTGGGAGTCCGCCGGGGGCGCCGCGGTCGCACTCTACGGTGGCTCGTACGCGGCCGCCCGGGTCCGTCGGGGGGCGGTCTCGGCGGTCCTGCGGGAGGCCGGCACCCTGCTCGCACTGTTCGCGCTCTGGCAGCTGGTCGGGAGCCTCTCGCTGATGAGCACCGAACACGCGCTGGACCGGGCGAGCTGGATCCACCGGACGGAGCTGGCCCTCGGGCTGCCGGACGAAGCGGCCTGGCAGGAGGCGGTGACGCCGTACCCGGTGCTGGTGAGGCTGGCCAACTACTACTACGCGGCGATGCACTTCACGGTGATGATCGCGGTGCTGGTCTGGGTGTTCCTGCGGCACCGCGAGCGGTACGCGTGGGTGCGGACCACCGTGGTCGTCACGACGGCGGTCTGCCTGGCCGTGCAGTTCATTCCGGTGGCCCCGCCCCGGATGCTGCCGCAGGAGGGCTTCGTGGACGTCGCGGCGGAGTACGGGCAGTCGGTGTACGGGGGAGCGGTCGCCGGGGTGGTCAAGGCGGCGCAGCTGTCGGCGATGCCGTCGGTGCACGTGGCCTGGTGCGTGCTGGTGGCGGTCGCCGTGATCAAGGTGTCGCCCAGCCCGCTGCGCTGGCTGATGCTGCTGCACCCGGTCCTGACGGTGACGGTCGTGGTCGTCACGGCCAACCACTTCTGGGCGGACGGCCTGGTGGCGGTGGCGATCCTGCTGCTGGCGTACGCGGCCCAGGCCGGTGTCGCCCGTCGGCGGGCCCGGCGCGAGGCTGCGGTGCGGTCCGCGGCCGAGCCGGAGCGGGTGTCCGCGGGCGGTTGAGCCGTCACCGGGCAGCAGCGTCGCCCCGGCGGCGGTGGCGGCCGGGGCGACGGCGGGCGGGGGTGAAGCGTGATGTGCCGGTGGGCCGGGCCCCGTGGGGGGTGGGTCCGGACCACCGGCACCCCTGCCGTTACTTGACGGGCAGGGCGTCCCGGCCCCACGCGCTGTTGGTCAGCGACGCGGTGGCCCAGTACCAGGCCGTCAGCCCGGAGGCTGCTGCGACCCAGCCGGCGGCCTTGGCGAGGCCTCCGGAGGTGTTGAAGACGGCGAGTGCGGAGAGCAGCAGCGAGACCGTCAGCAGGCCGTAGACGGCCCGGCTGAACAGTCCTGCGTTCCAACTGGCCGCGGTGAGGGTGAGCGCGAGCAGGGCCCACAGGAGCAGGAACAGGCCGGCCGCGTTCTTGTGGGCGCCGGAGGCCGTGGACCAGGTGGCCCAGAAGGCACCGAGGCTGGTGAAGGCGGTGCCGGTGAAGCCCTCGCCGCCGCGGAACTGCCAGAGACCGGCGATGAAGAGGGTGAGACCGCCGACGACGTGGGCGAGACGGGCCGAGTCCCCTACGGCGGTGCCACTGAAGATGCCGGTGGAGAGGAGGCCGTAGGCGAGGAGAGTCAGGCCGAGTGCGAGGTAACCGAGGTTACCCGCGTCGGCGCCGGTTGAGCGGGCGTTCAGTGCCCCGGTAGCTTCGTTGCTCACCGGAGGCTCCTTTCACTCTGGGCGCGCGCAGGGCGCAGTGAACTCGGGTGAGTTTCGATGAGGTGGATGCGCGCGATCGCGCCGAGGGCGCACGGCTGGAGCGTGCGACGGCTGCGATCAGAATGCTGGGCCAGCGGAGAACCGCTGGTCACGTCCCCGCCGGGGGATTCCCCGGTGAGATCGGTGTACCCAGGGTGAGCGGGCTTGTACCCTTGTGAATCGCACAATTTGTGACGCCGTCAGCCAGGGATCGTTCACGGTCCGACAGGACCCGAACCCGGCCCGGACCCGAGCGCGGGTGGGGCTCAGGCGGTGCGCTGGGTGGGGACCCGCAGGGTGAGGATCGCCATGTCGTCGGACGGCGGCTCGGGGGCGAACCGCTCGACCGCCCGCTGCACCCGCATCGCGACCGCGCCCGCGGTCAGCCCGGTGCAGCCGGTGAGCACCTCGGCGAGGCCGTCATCGCCCAGCATCCGCCGGCCCTCACGGCGTTCGGTGACGCCGTCGGTGACACACAGCAGGACCTCGCCGGGCAGGAGCACCAGGCGCTCGGCGGTGAGTTCGAGGTCCTCCATGACGCCGAGCAGCGGCTGCGGGGTCGCGGCGCGGTCGACCTGGCCGTCGGTGCGCAGGCGGAGCGGCAGCGGGTGGCCGGCGCAGACCAGGGAGAGCTCGGTGCTGCCGTCCGGAAGGGGCGTCAGCTCGCCGTACAGCAGGGTGAGGAAGCGGCTGCGCGAACCCTCGTCCAGGATGGCGGTGTTGAGCCGGCTGAGGACCTGCGGGGCGTCCAGGCCCTCGCGGGCGAGCAGGCGCAGCGAGTGCCGGGCGAGGCCGGTGACGGAGGCTGCCTCCGGGCCGGTGCCGCAGACGTCGCCGATGGCGAAGCCGTAGGTGCCCTCGCGGATCGGGAAGAGGTCGTAGAAGTCGCCGCCGACCTCGTTGCCCTCGCCGGCCGCCTGGTAGTAGACGTCCACCTCGACGCCCGGGATCTCCGGCAGGTCCGGTGGCAGCAGGCTGCGCTGGAGGGCCTGGCTGGTGGCGGTGCGCTCGGAGTAGAGGCGGGAGTTGTCGAGGGCGAGGGCGGCCCGGCGGGAGAGGTCCTCGGCGAGTTCGAGGACCTCCTGGCGGAACCGGACACCGGTCGGGGTGCCGAGGACGAACAGGCCGATCACGCGGTTGCGGGCGGTCAGCGGCAGGACGACCGTCTCGCCCAGGAGCCCGGACAGGTCGGGGCTGTCGGCGAGTCCGTTGCCGCGCGCGGTGTCGGTCGGCGCGGTCCAGAAGCGGGCTCCGTGGGTGGGGCCGGCGTCGGGCGCGGGGGTCTTGTCGAGCAGGGCGCGCAGCGGGTCGATGCGGTCCTCGTCCTCGTGCAGGACGAAGGCGAGCGAGGCCGCGGCGCCGTGGTCGCCGTTGGTGTAGACGGCGCACCAGGAGGAGAGGGTGGGGACGGCCATCTGCGCCATCAGGGCGAGGGTCTGCTCGTGTTCCAGGGTGCCGGCCAGCAGGTCGGAGGCCTCGACGAGGAAGGAGAGCGAGCCGCGGCGCAGCCGTTCGAGTTCGGTGAGCCGGGTGGACTCGACGGCCAGGGCGAGCCGGTCGGCGGCGAACTGCAGGCGGAGCGCGTCCTCGTTGTCGTACCGGCCGGGTGCGGCGGTGGCGATGCCGAGCGAGCCGATGAGCCGGCCCTCGACCTTGAGCGGGACGGTGAGCAGGGAGCGCATGCCGCTGCCGCCGAGGACGGGCAGGCCGGTGGGCCGGGAGGCGAGGTCCTCGTGGACGGAGGGGAGGCGGGGCGAGTCGTAGCGGTTGCCGGTGTCGACCGGGAACCGGCTGTGCCGGCGGTGGCCGGAGGTGAGTCCGGTGGCGGCGCGGACCTCGAACTCGGTCTCGTCGTCGGTGGTGAGCAGCAGGTAGGCCGCGTCGGCGTCGAGCAGGTCGCGGGCGCGTTCGACGGTGTGCTGGAGCATGGTGTCGAGGTCCTCGCCGGAGCCGAGGCCGGCCAGCAGGTCGAGGCGGGCGGCGGTCTCGGGCTTCTCGCCGGGCAGGGCCCGGGCGGGGGAGCGCAGGACGGCGCGGTCGTCGTCGAGGACGAGCAGGCAGAGCGCGGAGGGTGTGCCGTCGGTGTCGCGGAGGCGGACCTGGACGCCGTAGACGTCGACGGTGGAGCCGTCGGCGCGGCGCAGGGCGTAGCCGCCCTCCCACCGGGCGAGGCGGAGGGTGGCGGCGAGGCCGAGCCCGGGGGTCTGGGGCCAGACGGCGAGGTCGGCCCAGGGACGGCCGAGCACGGTGTCGGCGGGGTGCTGGAAGAGCGCCTCGGCGTCGGGGTTCCAGGCGAGGACGCGGCCGTCGTCGTCGAGCTGGACCACGGCGACGTGGACCGGGCCGCTGCTGCTGGGCAGTTCGCTGCCGGGGGTGGCGGGGACGGCGTAGCGGGTGCCGGCGACGTGGGCGGGAAGGGCGAGGCGGAACCAGACGGTCTTGCGGCCGGCGCCGTACTCGACGCCCCAGCGTTCGGCGAGGGCGGCGCACATCAGCAGGCCGCGGCCGCCCTCGCCGTCGGGGTCGGCGTAGTGGTCGGAGGCGGTGGCCGGGACGTCGGCGAACGTGGGCAGGCCGCGTTCGGGGTGGTGGTCGGTGACCTCGATCCGGACGGTGTCCGCCTCACGCAGGCAACAGACCTCGGCGGCGGTGCCGGCGTGGACGACGGCGTTGGTGACGAGTTCGCTGACCAGCACCACGGCGTCGTCGACGACCTCGGGCAGGCCCCAGCCCAACAGGGCGTCGCGGACGAACGAGCGGGCGGCGGAGGCCGACCGACCCACCGGTTCGAAGGTGGCGGCTGCGCGCGCGGTGACCACGTTGCCACGTCTCCTCTGCTCTGGCCCTGGCTGTCCGGTGTGCGGCGCCGGCTCGCGGTGTGCGCCGACGGGGTGGGCGGCGGCTCGGGGCGGGGCGCGGCCCGGTGCAGCGCTCCACCCTACTTTCCGCTTGGTTCCCCGTGGGGGCGGGGCGTCGAAACAGGCACCGGAGGGTGATTCTGACCACCTGTTTCGGCCGGGGCGGTACCAACCGAGCGCAACCGGCCTTATACCCGGCGCGAGTACTGCCAGACTGGGGGGTCCGCGGTGTCCGGTCCGAGCAGTACGGTCGTTGCGGGTGCCGGTGGTCCGCGTGCGGGTCACCGGGACGTCACCGGGACGGTACCCGGTGCCGGGCCCGTCCGGGGCGCGGTCGCGCGGTGCCGGACAGTTCACCATTTGGGAGGGGCCCGTTGAGTTCGGCCACCAAGGACGCAACCGGTACGACGCCGCCCGCCCAGCGTGGCGGACGCTCCGGGGCCGCGCCGCGGAGCGCGGCCGGCCGGCGTGCCAATCACAGCCGCGGTGCCGAGCCGGCCGAGCTGCGCAAGCTCCTGTCGGCGCTGACGGCGATGCGCGACGGCAACTTCCGGCGCCGGCTGACGGTGCCGGGGGACGGTCCGCTGGCGGAGATCGCCGCGGTGTTCAACGAGGTCGCCGAGCGGAACCAGCACCTGACGGGTGAACTCGCGCGGGTGCGGCGTGCGGTGGGCCGGGAGGGCCGGCTGAACGAGCGGCTGGAGACCGGTGCGGGCGAGGGCGCCTGGATGGCGGCGGTCGACAACTGCAACGCGCTGATCGACGACCTGGCGCGGCCGATGGCCGAGGTGGGCCGGGTGCTGGCGTCGATCGCCGAGGGCGACCTGGACCAGAAGATGGAGCTGCGCTCGCTGCACAGCAACGGGGTGAGTCACCCGCTGCGCGGCGAGTACCTGAAGATCGGGCGGACGGTCAACGGGCTGGTGGACCAGCTGTCGGAGTTCACCGACGAGGTGACCCGGGTGGCCCGGGAGGTCGGTACCGAGGGCAAGCTCGGCGGTCAGGCCAAGGTGCGCAGCGTGTCCGGCAGCTGGAAGGACCTCGCGGACTCGGTCAACACCATGGCCGGCCGGCTGACCGCGCAGGTGCGGAACATCGCGCAGGTGACCACGGCGGTGGCCAAGGGCGACCTCTCCCGCAAGGTGACGGTCGAGGTGGCCGGCGAGATGCTGGAGCTGAAGAACACCGTCAACACGATGGTGGACCAGCTGAACGGCTTCGCGGCGCAGGTGACCGGGGTGGCCCGGGACGTGGGGACGGAGGGCCGGCTCGGGGGCCAGGCGCAGGTGCCGGGCGTCGCCGGGGTCTGGCGCGACCTCACCGACTCGGTGAACTTCATGGCCGACAACCTGACCGGCCAGGTCCGCAGCATCGCGCAGGTGACGACGGCGGTGGCGCGCGGCGACCTCTCGCAGAAGATCGAGGTGGACGCGCGCGGCGAGATGCTGGAGCTCAAGAGCACCATCAACACGATGGTGGACCAGCTCTCCGGCTTCGCCGAGCAGGTGACCCGGGTGGCCCGTCAGGTGGGCACCGAGGGTCGGCTCGGGGGTCAGGCGCAGGTACCCGGCGCGGCCGGGGTCTGGCGGGACCTGACCGACAACGTCAACTTCATGGCGAACAACCTCACCGATCAGGTGCGGAACATCGCGCAGGTGACCACCGCGGTCGCCCGGGGCGACCTGTCGCAGAAGATCCAGGTGGACGCGCAGGGCGAGATCCTGGAGCTGAAGAACACCATCAACACGATGGTGGACCAGCTGAGCGCCTTCGCCGACGAGGTGACGCGGGTCGCCCGGGACGTCGGCACCGAGGGCATCCTCGGTGGCCAGGCGAGCGTGCCCGGGGTGTCCGGCACCTGGAAGGACCTGACCAACAGCGTCAACCTGATGGCCAACAACCTGACCAGCCAGGTCCGCAACATCGCCGAGGTGACCACGGCGGTGGCGCTCGGGGACGTCTCGAAGAAGATCACCGTCGATGCGCGCGGGGAGATCCTGGAGCTGGTCACCACCGTGAACACCATGGTGGACCAGCTGTCGGCGTTCGCCGACGAGGTCACCCGGGTGGCGCGCGAGGTGGGTACGGAGGGGATCCTGGGCGGCCAGGCCCGGGTGCGCGGGGTGTCGGGCATCTGGAAGGACCTGACCGACAACGTGAACTTCATGGCGTCGAACCTGACGGGCCAGGTGCGGAACATCGCCGAGGTGGCGTCCGCCGTGGCCCGCGGTGACCTCTCCAAGAAGATCACCATCGAGGCCCAGGGCGAGGTCGCGGCGCTGGCCGGGACGCTCAACACGATGGTCGACCAGCTGTCCGCGTTCGCGGTCGAGGTGACCAGGGTGGCGCGCGAGGTGGGCACCGACGGCACCCTGGGCGGTCAGGCGAGCGTGCCGGGGGTGGCCGGGATCTGGAAGGACCTGACCGACAACGTCAACCTGATGGCCAACAACCTGACGGGCCAGGTGCGGAACATCGCGCTGGTGATCACGGCGGTGGCCCGCGGCGACCTGTCGCAGAAGATCGACGTCGACGCGCGGGGCGAGTTCCTGGAGCTGAAGACCAGCATCAACACCATGGTCGACCAGCTGGGCTCGTTCGCCGACGAGGTCACCCGGGTCGCCCGCGAGGTGGGCACCGACGGGCGGCTCGGCGGCCAGGCCCGCGTGCCGGGCGTGGACGGCACCTGGCAGGACCTGACCGAGTCGGTCAACGAGCTGGCCAACAACCTGACCCGGCAGGTGCGCGCGATCGCGCAGGTCGCCACCGCCGTGACCAGGGGCGACCTGTCGCTGCGGATCGACGTGGACGCCGCCGGGGAGCTCGACGAGCTCAAGGACAACATCAACCAGATGATCGCCAACCTGCGCGAGACCACCCGCACCAACCAGGAGCAGGACTGGCTCAAGACCAACCTGGCCCGGATCTCCGGCCTGTTGCAGGGCCGCCGGGACCTGGAGGCGGTCGCCTCGCTGATCATGACCGAGCTCACCCCGGTGGTCTCGGCCCAGCACGGCGCCTTCTTCCTCGCCCAGCCGGCCGGGCGCACGGCGGAGCTGATCACCGAGGACGACGACGAGAACGACACCGTGCTGCGGCTGATCGGCAGCTACGGCTACCAGCGGCGGGCGATGCCGACCACCTTCCGCCCCGGCGAGTCGCTGATCGGCCAGGCGGCGGTGGAGAAGCGGGCGATCATCCTCAAGGAGGCCCCGCCCGGGTACCTGAAGATCGCCTCGGGCCTCGGCGAGGCCTCGCCGGCCCACATCGTGGTGCTGCCGGTGCTGTTCGAGGGCAGGCTGCTGGGCGTGATCGAACTGGCCACCTTCAGCTCGTTCACCACCGTCGCACTGGACTTCCTCAACCAGATCGCCGACCTGATCGGCGTCACCGTCAACACCATCAGCGTCAACACCAAGACCGAGGGCCTGCTGTTGGAGTCCCAGCGGCTGACCGCCGAACTCTCGATGCGGTCTGCCGAGTTGGAGGCGCGTCAGGAGGAGCTGGAGCGCACCAACGAGGAGTTGCAGGAGAAGGCCGAGCAACTCGCCCAGCAGAACCGGGACATCGAGATCAAGAACAGCGAGATCGAGGAGGCCCGGCAGGTGCTGGAGGAGCGGGCCGAACAGCTCGCGCTGGCCTCCCGGTACAAGAGCGAGTTCCTCGCCAACATGTCGCACGAGCTGCGCACCCCGCTCAACTCGCTGCTGATCCTCGCCAAGCTGCTCTCCGACAACAACGAGGGCAACCTCTCGCCGAAGCAGGTCGAGTTCGCCGACACCATCCACGGCGCCGGATCGGACCTGCTCCAGCTGATCAACGACATCCTCGACCTCTCCAAGGTCGAGGCCGGGAAGATGGACGTCCGGCCGGCCCGGATCGCGCTGGTCCAGCTGGTCGACTACGTGGAGGCCACCTTCCAGCCGGTCGCGCTGGACAAGAACCTGGAGTTCGGGGTCCGGGTCTCGCCGGCCCTCCCGGTCACCCTGCACACCGACGAGCAGCGGCTCCAGCAGGTGCTGCGCAACTTGATCTCCAACGCGGTGAAGTTCACCGACGCGGGCGCCGTCGACTTCTCGATCACCCCGGCCGGCCCGGACGTCCCGCAGCACGTGCGGGAGCGGCTGCTGGAGGCCGGGGCGATCCAGGGGCCGGACGACCCGCTGATCGCCTTCGCGGTCTCCGACACCGGCATCGGCATCCCGGACAACAAGCTGCGGGAGATCTTCGAGGCGTTCAAGCAGGCCGACGGCACCACCAGTCGCAAGTACGGCGGCACCGGTCTCGGACTGTCGATCAGCCGGGAGATCGCCCGGCTGCTCGGCGGCGAGATCCACGCCGAGAGCGAGCTCGGCAAGGGATCCACCTTCACGCTGTACCTGCCGCTGCGCAGCGAGGCTCCGGAGGCCGTTCCCGGGGCCGGCCAGATGCCGCGAGCCGCGGTGGGGGTGACCCCCGCCGGGACGCCGGTGCCGGTCGGCGAGAACCCGGCCGACCACTGGGCCCAGGAGGTGCGCGAGCTGGCCGAGGTCCGCCGCCGGGGCGCGGTCGAACGCCGCCGCGCCGCGGCCCTGGAGTCGCTGCCCGCCGAGGGCAGGTCCGCCGGCGGCCGTCCGGTCGAGCCCGTTCCGACGATCCGCCACTCGGCCCGGGTGGACACCCGGTTCGACGGCGAGCAGGTGCTGATCGTGGACGACGACGTCCGCAACGTCTTCGCGCTCACCAGCGTGCTGGAGCAGCACGGCCTGACGGTGCTGTACGCGGAGAACGGCCGCGAGGGCATCGAGATGCTGGAGCAGCACGAGAACGTGGCGCTGGTCCTGATGGACATCATGATGCCGGAGATGGACGGCTACGCGACCACCGAGGCGATCCGCCGGATGCCGCAGTTCGCCGGCCTGCCGATCATCGCGCTGACCGCCAAGGCCATGAAGGGCGACAAGGAGAAGTCCCTGGAGGCCGGTGCCACCGATCACATCACCAAGCCGGTGGAGACCGACCACCTGCTCGCGGTGATGCACGAGTGGCTGACCGCCCGGAGGCGGTAGGCGGCATGTCGGGGGCGTGAACTCCGTGATTCGCTCCGGGGTTCACGCCGTGGCGGCGGGCGGTTTGCTGGCGGGGAGGGGCGGGAACCGGGTAGGGTCACCGATCGTTGCGAACAGTGACCGGACGGCGACTCGCTGGTGAGCGTGCGCCGGTGCACTGTGTGCGTGCCGTTCCGGAACCAGACGCGACGGAGCGATGTGCCGGGCGAGGGGGTGCGGCTAGCATGACCGGGGTAGTGGTGGGCAGTACGCGGGTGCCTTCCCCAGGTAGGCAAGCGACAGGAGGGCGCGTCGTGATGCAGAAGGCGAAGATCCTCCTGGTCGACGACCGACCGGAGAACCTTCTCGCGCTGGAGGCGATCCTCTCGGCGCTGGACCAGACCCTGGTCCGGGCGGCCTCGGGTGAGGAGGCGCTCAAGGCGCTGCTCACCGACGACTTCGCGGTGATCCTGCTGGACGTGCAGATGCCCGGGATGGACGGCTTCGAGACGGCCGCCCACATCAAGCGGCGCGAGCGCACCCGGGACATCCCGATCATCTTCCTGACCGCGATCAACCACGGGCCGCACCACACCTTCCGCGGCTACGCGGCCGGTGCGGTCGACTACATCTCCAAGCCCTTCGACCCGTGGGTGCTGCGCGCCAAGGTCTCGGTCTTCGTCGATCTGTACATGAAGAACTGCCAGCTCAAGGAGCAGGCGGCACTGCTCCGGCTCCAGCTGGAGGCGAGCGGCGCCGAGCCGGCCCTCGGCGGTGCGCTGCTGGGCGAGCTGTCGGCGCGGTTGGCGTCCGTGGAGGAGCAGGCCGAGGCGCTGACCAAGCAGCTGGACGGCACCGAGGACAGCGGGGTGGCGGCCACGGCGGCGCACCTGGAGCGCAAGCTGGCCGGCCTGCGGCGCGCGCTGGACGCCCTGCGCCCCGGTGCCGACTAGGAAGCCCCGGGCGCGGCGTCGAGAGTGCCGCGCCGTTCCTTCTTCCGGGTGAACCGCGACCGGGGTGACGGTGTGTCTGCGACACGTTCCGCCGCCCCGGTACGACGGCATGGGCACAGGTCGCGGACCCCGGTAGGCTGCTGACCCATGGCCACACGCACGCCCGGAAGCGCGGCACGCAACCCGAGCCCGGGACCGTCCAAGAAGGCCGCGGCGAAGGCTCCGGCCAAGGCGCCGGTGAAGAAGGCGGCCGCCAAGAAGGCCGCCCCGGCGAAGAAGACGGCGGCCAAGCCGGCCGCCGCGCCGCCCCCCGCGCCCAGGCCGATACTCTTCCGCGCCGTGCGCGCCGTCTGGCTCGGCGCGGCCCACGGCATCGGCGCGGTCTTCCGCGGGTTCGGCGACGGGGCCAAGAACCTGGACCCGGCCCACCGCAAGGACGGCGTCGGCCTGCTGCTGCTCGCGCTCGCCCTGGTCACGGCGGCCGGGACCTGGTTCAGCCCGCAGGGCTGGCTGGGCGAGGCCGCCACCAACGTGGTCTCCGGCCTGTTCGGCCGGCTCGACGTGCTGGTGCCGTTCCTGCTGGCCGTGGTCGGGGTCAGGCTGATGCGCCACCCGGAGCTGCCGGAGGCCAACGGGCGGATCATGATCGGTCTGACCACCCTGCTGATCGGCGTGCTGGGACTGGTCCACATCGGCTGCGGCGCCCCCATGATGGGCAGCGGGGCGACCAGGATAAGGACGGCCGGCGGGATCGTCGGCTGGGCCGCCTCCACCCCGATGATGGCCGCCGCCGGGCCCGCGCTCGCGGTGCCGCTGCTCCTGCTGCTCGCCTTCTTCGGCCTGCTGGTCACGACCGCCACCCCGGTCAACCGGATCGGTGAGCGGGTGCGCGGCGTCGGCGTCCGGCTGGGCGTGGTCGAGCCCGGTCCGCAGGACGAAGTCTCCGGGGGGCGTACGCCGGAGCGCGAGCACTCCACCGAGCCGCCGGAGGACGCCGACCCGTCGGCGCTGCCCTTCACGGTGGACACCGAGGGTGACGGCTCCGTCGACGAGGTGGGCGCCCGCCGGCGCCGCCGACGGCGCAAGCCGGCCGAGGAACAGGCCGCGGAGCCGGACCCCTTCGCGAAGGAGGCCGTCGACCCGTACGCGACCCGGGACCTCGCCGCCGGGGCCGCCGCCGACCTGGACGGCGCACTGGTCTACGGCGTGCCCGCCTCCTCGGCGGTGGCGGACATGATGCACCAGGTGCAGGACCGTACCGCCCTGCCGGAGGAGCCCGCGGTCCCGGCAGCCCGCACCGGTGGCCTCGCCGCCGCCGAGGAGCACGGCGCCGCGCCGGTCCGGATGGAGCAGCTCCAGCTCTCCGCCGGCCTCACCTACTCGCTCCCCCCGCTCGACCTGTTGGAGCGTGGCGGCCCGGCCAAGGCCCGCAGCGCCCTCAACGACGAAGTGGTCGCCCAGCTCACCGTGGTCTTCGCCGAGTTCAAGGTGGACGCCCGGGTCACCGGCTTCACCCGGGGCCCGACGGTCACCCGCTACGAGGTCGAGCTCGGCCCGGCGGTCAAGGTCGAGCGGATCACCGCGCTCGGCAAGAACATCGCGTACGCGGTGGCCAGCCCGGACGTGCGGATCATCAGCCCGATCCCGGGCAAGTCGGCCGTCGGCATCGAGATCCCGAACCGGGACCGCGAGATGGTCAACCTCGGCGACCTGCTGCGCTCGCGCACCGCCGCCGAGGACACCCACCCGCTGGTCGTCGGCATGGGCAAGGACGTCGAGGGCCACACCGTGACGGCCAACCTCGCCAAGATGCCGCACATCCTGGTGGCCGGTGCGACCGGCGCCGGCAAGTCGTCCTGCATCAACTGCCTGATCACCTCGGTGCTGGCCCGCGCCACCCCGGACGAGGTGCGGATGGTGCTGGTCGACCCCAAGCGGGTCGAGCTCACGGCGTACGAGGGCATCCCGCACCTGATCACGCCCATCATCACCAACCCGAAGAAGGCCGCCGAGGCCCTCCAGTGGGTGGTGCGCGAGATGGACATGCGGTACGACGACCTCGCCGCGTACGGCTTCCGGCACGTGGACGACTTCAACGCGGCGGTCCGGGCCGGCACGGTCACCCCACCGCTCGGCAGCGAGCGCGAGCTGACCCCGTACCCGTACCTCCTGGTGATCGTCGACGAGCTGGCCGACCTGATGATGGTCGCCCCGCGGGACGTCGAGGACTCGGTGGTCCGGATCACCCAGCTCGCCCGAGCGGCCGGCATCCACCTGGTGCTGGCCACCCAGCGGCCGTCGGTGGACGTCGTCACCGGGCTGATCAAGGCCAACGTGCCGTCCCGGCTGGCGTTCGCCACCTCGGCGATGGCGGACTCCCGGGTCATCCTGGACCAGCCCGGCGCGGAGAAGCTGATCGGCAAGGGTGACGCGCTGTTCCTTCCGATGGGTGCGAGCAAGCCCATCCGGATGCAGGGCGCGTTCGTCACCGAGGCGGAGATCGCCGCGGTGGTGAACCACTGCAAGGACCAGCTGACCGCCGTCTACCGGGACGACGTGACGGTCGGCGGCGGGCCGAAGAAGGAGATCGACGAGGAGATCGGCGACGACCTGGACCTGCTGATCCAGGCCGCCGAGCTGGTGGTCTCCACGCAGTTCGGGTCCACCTCGATGCTCCAGCGCAAGCTGCGGGTCGGCTTCGCCAAGGCCGGGCGGCTGATGGACCTGATGGAGTCGCGGGGGATCGTCGGCCCGAGCGAGGGCTCCAAGGCCCGCGACGTGCTGGTGAAGCCGGACGAGCTGGACGGGGTCATCGTCACCATCCGGGGGTGACGGACCGCCCGGGCGGAGCAGCGGGCACCCACCGGTTCCGCGCCGCTCCGCACCCCGGGAACCCGGCCGCCGCGGGGGCCGTCGCCCCTCGCCGGTCCGGCCCGTCCCAGGGGTGTTCACCCGTTCGGAGAGGGGTAGGCGAGCGGTGCGGAACCGATCGGGTGCGTACCGCGTCCCATGAGCCACACCGGATGCGCGGCCGGGCGCGGGAGCTCCGGCGGCGATGACCCCCCGTACTGACGGGCGGTCAGTGCACGCCCGGCCCCGCGTCGGGCCGGCCGCGCGCATTCGGGCCTGTTCCGCTTGAGAAACGATCCGCCCCCGCCCCTAGACTGTTCCCCAGCAGGTGGCCCACCGCTCGAAAGGCGTGCACCGTGACCATCGGCAAGTCCCCCGACCGCGAGAACGCCCCGTCGTCCGCGCTGCCCCCCGGCGCGGCGGAACAGACGGCCGATGCGCCGAGCATCGGCCGGGTGCTGTCCGCCGCCCGGATCGAGGCCGGACTCACGGTGGATCAGGTGAGTACCGCCACCCGGGTCCGGGTGCCACTCGTGCATGCCATCGAAGAGGACGACTTCGACCGGTGCGGCGGCGACTTCTACGCCCGCGGCCACATCCGCTCGATCGCCCAGGTCGTCGGTGTGGACGGCGAGGCGCTGGTCGCCCGGTACGACGCCGACCACGGCGGCTCCCCGGCCTCCCGGCGGCCCACCCAGCTGATCGAGAGCGGCCCGATCAAGGTCCCGGGTCGCGGCCGGCCGAACTGGACGGCGGCGATGGTCGCGGCGATCGTCGCGGTCGTCGGGCTGATCGGCTTCAACCTGGTCAGCGGCAAGACCGGCGGCAGCACGACCACCGGCTCGGCCAGCGCCCCGCTGCCCGCCGGTTCCGGCACCGGTTCGGTCGCCCCGGCGGCCCCCGTGCCGACCCCGGCCGTGCAGCCGCCCGCGCCGGTGCCCAGCGCCGCCGCGATCGCCGCCGCCCCGGCCGACAAGGTCACCGTGAAGCTGGTCGCCGAGAAGGACACCAGCTGGGTCTCGGCGGTCGACGGCAACGGGAAGTCGCTGTACCAGAACAACATCGAGGAAGGTCAGGACCAGACCTTCACCGACCCCAAGCAGATCAAGTTGGTGATCGGCAACGCCGGCGCCGTGCACGTGTACGTCAACGGCAAGGACCTCGGCCCGGCGGGCAAGAACGGCCAGGTGGTGCACGTCACGTACACCCCGGGCGACCCGCAGGCGGGCTGATCGCAGGGGGCGTCCGGCCCGGTCCGGATCCCGTGAACCGAGGCGCGCGGCCTCCGGGGCGAACGGCTCCGGCGGCCGCGCGTTAATCTTGGCCCTATGCCTGAACGCCGTACTGTCGCCCTTGTCACGCTCGGATGCGCCCGCAACGAGGTGGACTCCGAGGAACTCGCCGGGCGACTGGAGGCCGACGGCTGGTTGCTCGTGGACGACGCCGCCGAAGCCGACGTCGCCGTCGTCAACACCTGTGGCTTCGTCGAGGCCGCCAAGAAGGACTCCGTCGACGCCCTGCTGGAGGCCAACGACCTCAAGGGCCACGGCCGCACCCAGGCGGTCGTCGCGGTCGGCTGCATGGCCGAGCGGTACGGCAAGGAGCTGGCCGACGCCCTGCCCGAGGCGGACGGCGTGCTCGGCTTCGACGACTACTCGGACATCTCCGACCGCCTGCAGACCATCCTCTCCGGCGGCCACCACGCCCCGCACATCCCCCGCGACCGCCGCAAGCTGCTGCCGCTGAGCCCGGTCGAGCGGCAGTCCGCCGCCGCCGAGGTCGCCCTGCCCGGCCACGGGGCCCCCGAGGACCTCCCCGAGGGCCTCGCCCCGGCCTCCGGGCCGCGCACCCTGCGCAAGCGGCTGGACGACAGCCCGGTGGCCTCCGTCAAGCTCGCCTCCGGCTGCGACCGGCGGTGCTCGTTCTGCGCGATCCCGGCCTTCCGCGGCTCGTTCATCTCGCGCCGTCCCTCCGACGTGCTGCACGAGGCCCAGTGGCTGGCCGAGCAGGGCGTCCGCGAGGTGGTCCTGGTCAGCGAGAACAACACCTCGTACGGCAAGGACCTCGGGGACATCCGGCTGCTGGAGACGCTGCTCACCGAGATCTCGGAGACCGACGGCGTCGAGCGGGTCCGGGTCTCCTACCTGCAGCCCGCCGAGATGCGCCCCGGGCTGATCGACGCGATGACCGGCACCGAGGGCGTGGTGCCCTACTTCGACCTCTCGTTCCAGCACTCGGCCCCGGCGGTGCTCCGCCGGATGCGCCGTTTCGGCTCCACCGACCAGTTCCTGGAGCTGCTCGGGACGATCCGCTCCAAGGCCCCGCAGGCCGGCGCCCGGTCGAACTTCATCGTCGGCTTCCCCGGCGAGAGCGAGGCGGACTTCGCCGAGCTGGAACGGTTCGTCACGCACGCCGGGCTGGACGCGATCGGCGTCTTCGGTTACTCCGACGAGGACGGCACCGAGGCCGCCGGCTTCGAGGACAAGCTGTCCGAGGACGTGGTCGCGGACCGGCTGGCCCGGCTCAGCAGGCTCGCCGAGGAGATGACCGCCCAGCGTGCCGAGCAGCGGATCGGCACCGAGATCGAGGTGCTGGTCGAGTCGGTCGACGGCGACCTGGTCGAGGGCCGCGCGGCCCACCAGGCGCCCGAGACGGACGGTCTCACCACGCTCACCGGCGTCGAGCACCCCGAGGTGGGCGGGTTCTACCGCGCCCGGGTGGTCGCCAGCGAGGGCGTCGACCTGGTCGCCGAGGCGCTGGAGCAGGTGCGCGTCCGCCGGGCACCCGGAGCAGGGGAATGACCCACGGGCCCGGCGCCCCGGCCGCGGCCCACCCGGGCAGACCGGAGGCCGCGGTGCCCCCGGAGCCGGGGATCTGGAACATCGCCAACATGCTCACGATGCTCCGGCTGCTGCTGGTGCCGGTCTTCGTGACGCTGCTCTTCGCCGACGGCGGCCACGACCCCAAGTGGCGCTCGGTCGCCTGGGCGTCCTTCGCCGTCGCGATGATCACCGACCTGTTCGACGGGGAGCTGGCCCGCCGCAAGGGCCTGGTCACCGACTTCGGCAAGATCGCCGACCCGATCGCCGACAAGACGATCATGGGCGCGGCGCTGATCGGCCTCTCGGTGCTGGGCGACCTGCCGTGGTGGATCACCGTGGTGATCCTGGCCCGCGAACTCGGCATCACGCTGATGCGGTTCTGGGTGATCCGCTTCGGCGTGATCCCGGCCAGCCGGGGCGGCAAGCTGAAGACGCTCACCCAGGGCATCGCGGTCGGCATGTACGTCCTGGAACTCACCGGCTGGCTGGCCACCGCCCGGGCCCTGCTGATGGGGCTCGCGGTGCTGCTGACCGTCGGTACCGCGCTGGACTACGTCGGCCAGGCGCTGCGGCTGCGCCGTGAGGGCCTCGCGGCGGCCCGTACGGAGCGCTGAGACCCCGGACGGAGTGCCGCGGCCCCGCCGGCGACGGTTCCCGTCCCGGCGGGGCCGTTCCGACTTTTGCCGGTCGAGGCGGGGGGCTGCGGGGGCTGCCGGGCGCACAATGGCGGGTACTCCGGGGCGGGCCCGGGGGGTGCGAGGGAGGGACGTCGGGATGAGTGGCAGAGCTGCGACGGACGGCAGAACCGACTCAGTGACGGCCGCCGGGGGCGGGCAGGCGGTGCCCGGGCAGTCCGGGGACGCGGGGCGGTCCGGGCAGTCGGGGCCCGGACCGGTGCCCGGTGGGCGGGCCGCGGACGGGCCGGCGGACCGGGGGCCGGCGGTCGGCGGGCCGGCGGTCGGCGGGTCTGCGGTCGGCGGGTCGGCGGACCAGGGACCGGCGGACTACGGGTTGGCGGAGCGGGCGCACGCCGCACTGCGGGCCGAGGGCGGGACGGTGGCCGTCGCCGAGTCGCTGACCGGCGGGCTGCTGGCGGCCGCGCTGGTGGACGTCCCGGGGGCGTCCACCACCTTCCGGGGCTCGGTGACCGCGTACGCGACCGAGCTGAAGGCCTCGGTGCTCGGGGTCGACGAGGGCCTGCTGGAGGTCAACGGGCCGGTCCACCCGGTGGTCGCCCGGCAGATGGCCGAGGGCGTACGGAAGTTGCTGGGTGCCACCTACGGGGTCGCGACGACCGGGGTGGCCGGTCCGGACCCGCAGGACGGACAGGCGGTGGGCACGGTGTACCTCGCGGTCGCCGGCCCCGGGGGAAGTCTGGTCACTTCGCCACGGTTGTCGGGAGAGCGTGCCACAATCCGTCACGGGGCGGTGACCGCCGCTCTGGAGCTGCTCGTCGGGCGGCTTCCGTCCGGTACGCCCACGCACTGAGTCCTCGTCCGCCGCCGCTCCCGCCGCTCGCCCGACGTCCCGCAGCGGCGGTGCCGTCGAGGTGCCGCCGCAGCGCCGCCGGTCCCGTCCGCCGAGATCTCCACCGAACCGAGATCTGCCGAACTGGCGTACGGGCATCGTGCGGCTGGAGGATCGTGTTACATCAGTGGGCCCGGATGGGCAGAAACCAGGTGGCGAACGAGTGGCGCGGCGGTAGCCGGGTGCCGCCCGGAGGGTACGACGAGGTGCCCGCAGACCCGGGTGCGACACCGAAATTGGGGAGGGGACAGCCTTGCAGCCCAGAGTGAACACGACCATGGTCCCCGCACGCGAAGCGGGCAAGGCGGTACGGTGGGGGCGTGACATCTCGATCCGCAGTCCGAGGAGGGAGGCACCGATGATCCTGCTTCGTCGCCTACTGGGCGATGTACTGCGTCGGCAGCGCCAGCGCCAGGGCCGCACACTCCGCGAGGTGTCGGCAGCCGCCAGGGTTTCGCTCGGTTACCTCTCCGAGGTCGAGCGGGGACAGAAGGAGGCCTCCTCGGAGCTGCTCTCCGCCATCTGCGACGCACTCGACGTCCGGATGTCCGAGGTCATGCGCGAGGTCAGCGACGAACTGTCGCTCGCCGAACTTGCGGCGATGGCCACCCTCTCCGAAGGTGAACTGCTGAGGCCGGTGCTCGAACCGGTACAGCTGCCCGCCCCCGGCGCCGACCGGGCGAACATGTCGCCCAAGGCCGCCGCGATGGACGTGGTCGCCGCCTGATCCGGCCTCGACACCCGGGCGCCTGGTGCCCGGGGCGAGCGAAGGAGGGCGGTCGTGCGGAGAACGGTGGTGGCGCGTACGCGTACCGGGGCCCGAATACGGCTCCGGCGGCGGTGGCCGCAGCCGGTCCGCCGTGGTCTGCCGGTCCTGGCCGGCGGACTCGGTTGGTGGCTGCTGGCCGCCCCCGGACAGCTGCCCGACGGTGCGGTGCCGGTCCTGCTGGCGGCCGGCGGCTGGGGGCTCGGGTTGATCCCGGTCCACGCCGACCGGAACGCCACGGGCCCGGCGAGGCGCCGGACGGGTGAGCCGACGGCCCGGGCGGAGGCGGAGTCTCCGGTCGGGTGAGGACGAACGCGGACGAGGGCCGCGGCACCGGGAAACCGGCGCCGCGGCCCCCGTCGTGTGTCCGGCGGGCCGTGGCCGTGGCCGGGCGGTGACGGGGACGGCGCCTAGGGCCGCAGGCGCAGGCCGCGCGGGGTGGCGTGGAAGCCGGCCTCCTCCAGGGCGGCACCGAGGTCCGAGCCGAGGGCGGGCGTGCCGTTCGCCCGTTCGACGGTGACGCTGCCGAGCGCCCCCGAGCGGACCGCGGTGGCCAGCGCGGCGGTCGCCGTGGCGAGCGTCGACGAGTCCTCCGGCCAGGCCAGCAACGACTTGCCGCCGCGTTCGACGTAGAGGCTCAGCTCGCCGTCGACCAGGACCACCAGGGCGCCCGCCTTCCGGCCCGGCCGGTGTGCCCGGGTCGCGGCGCCGTCCCCCGTGCCGCCCGCACCGGCCGGCGGCTCGGGCCAGGGCAGTGCGGCGCCGTAGGCGTTGGCCGGGTCCGCGGCGGCCAGCACCAGGGCCTGCGGCGGCTCCGCGGAGGGCGCGGCCGGCCACTCGGTGGCCCGGGTGCGCTCCAGCCGGCCGTTGACCGACCGCAGCCGGTCGGCCGCGCCCTCCATGGCGAACTGGGCACCGCCCAGCCCCTCCACGAAGTAGCCCCGGCGGGTCCGCCCGCGCTCCTCCATCGCGGCGAGCACCCGGTACACCCCGGCGAAGCCGCCCGGGACCCGTTCGGCCGCCACCGCGCCGCGGGTGAGCAGGCCGTGCCGGTCCAGCAGGCTCTGCGCCTGGGCGGTGGCCCGGACGGTCTGTTCGGTGGTGAAGGCGGGCAGCAGCGACCAGCGCCCGCCGACCGTCGGCGGACCGCTGCGCAGCGCGCCGCCGGCCCGGCCGAACGGGCGCCCCGCGCCGCCGTAGCGTCCGCGCGGGACGGCCCGGGGCGCCCGGTGCGCGGTGGACCCGGCCGTCCGGCCCGAACCGAGCAGGGCGCGCAGCGGCGCCAGGGTGTCGTTGCTGACGTAGCCCGCCCAGACGAGGTCCCAGAGCGACTCGACGAGCTCCTGCTCGGGGGTGTCCGGGAGGTGTGCGACCAACTGGCGGAAGAAGAGGCCGTAGCCGCCGGCCAGTGCCTCCATGAGCGCGGTGTGCACCGGGGTGACGGTGGGCGGGATCGGTTCTGGGCGCAGCAGCTGGGCGTTCTCGGCCAGGTGCAGGCTGATCCAGCCGTCCTTGCCCGGCAGGGCGCCGGCGCCGGTCCAGCCGATCTCGCCGGCCGCCATCAGCTCGTCCAGCAGGCCGGGGGAGTAGTCGGTGAGCCGGGCCGGGAGGACCAGCTTCTCCAGGGCCGACGCGGGCAGCGCGGCGCCCTGGAGCTGCTCGACCACCCGGAGCAGGCCGTCCGGGCCGCGCAGCCGGTGGCCGGCCAGGTGCTGCCACTGCGGCAGGAAGGCCGCCAGGGCGCGGGGCGGGACGGGTTCGACCTCCTGGCGCAGGGCGGCCAGCGAGCGACGGCGCAGCCGGCGCAGCACGTCGGTGTCGCACCACTCGACGGCGGCGGTGTGGCCCTCGACCGGTCGGAACTCGCCCTGGACCAGGCGGCCGGCGGCGGTGAGCCGGTGCAGGGTGCCGGTGACCACGGCGGTGCCGAGACCGAAGCGGTCGGCGGCCTCGGCGGCGGTGAACGGCCCGTGGGTGCGCGCGTGCCGGGCGAGCAGGTCGCCCAGCGGGTCCTTGACCGGTTCGGTGAAGGCTTCGGGGACGCCGACCGGGAGGGGGGTGCCGAGGGCGTCGCGCAGCCGCCCGGCGTCCTCGATGGCGGCCCAGCGCCGTTCGCCGGCGATCCGGACCTGGATCACCCGGCGGGCGGACTCCAGTTCCAGGGCCCAGAGCGGTTGGGCGCCGCGGGCGGTCAGCTCCGCCTCGGTGAGCGGGCCGAGCAGGCGCAGCGCGTCGGCGACGCCCTCGGCGTCCTTGATCCGGCGCTCGGGGGTGAGCCGCTGGAGCTCGGCCTCCAGCTCGGCCAGGACCTCCGGGTCGAGGAGCTCGCGCAGCTCGGCCTGGCCGAGGAGTTCGGAGAGCAGCCGGGAGTCGAGCGAGAGCGCGGCGGCCCGGCGTTCGGCGAGCGGGGAGTCCCCCTCGTACAGGAACTGGGCGACGTAGCCGAAGAGGAGCGAGCGGGCGAACGGGGAGGGCTCGGTGGTGGTGACCTCGATCAGGCGCACGGCGCGGGATTCGAGGTCCCCCATCAGCTCGACCAGGCCGGGGACGTCGAAGACGTCCTGGAGGCACTCGCGGACGGCCTCCAGGACGATCGGGAAGGAGCCGTACTCGGAGGCGACCTCCAGGAGCTGGGCGGAGCGCTGCCGCTGCTGCCACAGCGGGGTGCGGCGGCCGGGGCTGCGACGGGGGAGCAGCAGGGCGCGGCCGGCGCACTCGCGGAAGCGGGAGGCGAACAGGGCGGAGCTGCCGACCTGGTCGGTGACGAGCTGTTCGATCTCGCCGGGCTCGAACAGGGCGGCGTCCGCGCCGACCGGGGCGTCGTCGGCGGGAGGCCGCCCGGCGGGGTTGCCGAAGTCGAAGTCGACGGACAGCAGGTCGGCGTCCGGGAGGCGGAGCACGATGCCGTCGTCGGCGTGCATCACCTGCGGGTCGAGGCCGTGCTTCTCCCGCAGCCGGGCGCCGAGGGCGAGCGCCCAGGGGGCGTGCACCTGGGCGCCGAAGGGGGAGTGGATGACGATCCGCCAGTCGCCGAGTTCGTCGCGGAACCGCTCGACCACGATGGTGCGGTCGTCGGGGAGGTGGCCGCAGGCGGTGCGCTGCTCGGCGAGGTAGGCCAGCAGGTTGCCGGCGGCCCAGTCGTCCAGGCCGGCCTCGCGGAGCCGGGCGGTGGCGGCCTCGGTGTCGAGGGCGCCGAGTTCGCGGGTGAAGGCGCCGAGGGCGCGGCCGAGTTCGAGCGGGCGGCCGAGGGAGTCGCCCTTCCAGAACGGGAGGCGGCCCGGGACACCGGGGGCGGGTGTGACCAGCACCTTGTCGTGGGTGATCTCCTGGATCCGCCAGGAGGTGGTGCCGAGGGTGAAGACGTCGCCGACGCGGGACTCGTAGACCATCTCCTCGTCCAGCTCCCCCACCCGTCCGCCCCCCTTCTTGGGGTCGGCCCCGGCGATGAAGACGCCGAACAGGCCGCGGTCCGGGATGGTGCCGCCGGAGGTGACGGCGAGCCGCTGCGCGCCGGGCCGGCCGGTCACGGTGCCGGCCACCCGGTCCCAGACCAGGCGGGGCCGCAGCTCGGCGAAGGCGTCCGAGGGGTAGCGGCCGGCCAGCATGTCGAGCACGGCGTCGAAGGCGGACTGGGGCAGGGAGGCGAACGGCGCGGCGCGGCGGACCACGGCGAGCAGCTCGTCGACCTGCCAGGTCTCCATCGCCGTCATGGCGACCAGTTGCTGGGCCAGTACGTCCAGCGGGTTGCGGGGGATGCGCAGCGCCTCGATCCGGCCGGTGCGCATCCGTTCGGTGACCACGGCGGACTGGACGAGGTCCCCGCGGTACTTGGGGAAGACGACGCCGGTGGAGACGGCGCCGACCTGGTGGCCGGCCCGGCCGACGCGCTGCAGGCCGGAGGCGACCGAGGGCGGGGACTCGACCTGGACGACCAGTTCGACGGCGCCCATGTCGATCCCGAGCTCCAGGCTGGAGGTGGCGACCACGGCGGGCAGCCGGCCGGCCTTGAGCTCCTCCTCGACCAGGGCGCGCTGTTCCTTGGAGACCGAGCCGTGGTGGGCGCGGGCGATCACCGGCGGGGCGCCCTTGGCGGCGCCGGAGCCGCCCATCAGGAGGGCGGGGGCGTGGTCCTCGGGGAGGGCGGCGCCGGTGGCGCGCTCCAGGGCGATCTCGTTCAGCCGGTTGCAGAGCCGCTCGGCGAGGCGGCGGGAGTTGGCGAAGACGATGGTCGAGCGGTGCGCCTGGACGAGGTCGACGATCCGCTCCTCGACGTGCGGCCAGATCGAGTTCTGCCGGGCCGGGTCGTCGTCGGAGGCGCTGCCGGCGGTGGGGGAGGCGGGCAGGTCGTCGAGGTGGGGTACGGGCACCACCACGGAGAGGTCGAACTCCTTGGTGGACGGCGGCTGGACGACGACGGCGCCGCGCCCGGGGCTGAGGAAGCGGGCCACCTCCTCGACCGGGCGGACGGTGGCGGAGAGGCCGATCCGGCGGGCCGGGCGGTCCAGCAGCGCGTCCAGCCGCTCCAGGGAGAGCGCCAGGTGGGCGCCGCGCTTGGTGCCCGCGACGGCGTGCACCTCGTCCAGGATCACCGTGTCGACGCCCCGCAGCGCCTCGCGGGAGGCCGAGGTGAGCAGCAGGAAGAGTGATTCGGGGGTGGTGATCAGGATGTCCGGCGGGTGCGTGGCGAAGCGGCGGCGGTCGGCGGCGGGGGTGTCGCCGGAGCGGATGCCGACCTGGACGTCGGGCTCGGGCAGGCCGAGCCGGACGGCGGCCTGCCGCAGGCCGGCCAGCGGGGCGCGGAGGTTCCGTTCGACGTCGACCGCGAGGGCCTTGAGCGGCGAGATGTAGAGGACCCGGCAGCGGCGCCCGGCCTCGTCGGGCGGCGGGACGGAGCTGAGCCGGTCCAGCGCGGACAGGAAGGCGGCGAGCGTCTTGCCGGAGCCGGTGGGGGCCACGACCAGGACGTCGGTCTCCCGGCCGATGGCGCGCCAGGCCTCGGCCTGGGCGGCGGTCGGGGCGGAGAAGGCGGCGCCGAACCAGGCCCGGGTGGCCGGGGCGAAGCCGGCCAGCGGGTCGGACGGGGACGGTGTCTGGGTCTGCGGCGCCATGCCCCCATGGTGCCGGGTGCCACTGACAGAGGGGGGACCCGGAGACGGCACGGCGGGTGTGTGGCCGTTCGGTGGAGCTGATCGGGCAAAACAGACAATCCGACCATATGGTGATGGTTCAGACCTGCGATGCCCCTGTGAAGACCAGCCCTCCGGTGGCCGCCCGACCGCGTCCGGCCACCGGGACCGACGAGCGGAGACCGTGCCATGGCGCAGGTGGACCCGTCCGGCCGCGGTCCCGTCCACGTCCCCGTCCGGACCGCCCGTACCGGCCCGGCCGCCCGGCGCCGGGTGCGGGGCCCCTTCCGGGTCCTGCTCGCCATGCTGCTCACCGCGCTCGTGGTGGGCGGCGCCGTGCCGTACGTCTCCGGGCCCGGCCGGTCGTACCTCAGCTACCTGGTCCTCGCCGAGCAGGCGGACGCCGCCGGGGCCGCCCTGGCCGCGGGAGAGGCCCGGGCGGCCGGCGGAGAGGTGGTTCAGGAGTACCCGCAGATCGGCGCCGTCCTCGCGTACGCCGCCGGGGGCTTCGCCGGCAAGGTCAGGGACCGGCCCGGGGTGGCCGCGGTCGGCGCGACCAGGACCGCGCCGGTGCCGGGGCCGCCCCGGTCGCTCGACGGGGCCGGCGACTTCGGCGCGGGAACGGTGCGGGCGGGGAGCGCGGACGGCCGGGACGACACCACCGCCACGGTGGCCGACCCGGGCGAGCGCGACGCCTGGAACCTCGCCCTGCTCGGCGCCGCCGCCGGCCCGGGCGGCGACGCCACCCCCAACCTGCTGGGCGGCCCGGACGCCCCCGCCGCCGGGGCCCTCGGCAAGGTGCTCGTCGCGGTGCTGGACTCCGGCGTCGACGACACCCACCCCGACCTGCGCGCCGCCGTCGACCCGAAGGCCTCCGCCTCCTGCGCCGACGGCCGCCCGGACGCCCGCACCGGGGCCTGGCGGCCCGACGACGGGGTCGGCGAGAGCGGCCACGGCACGCACGTCGCCGGGATCGTCGGCGCCGCCCGGGACGGCCGCGGCGTGAGCGGGGTCGCGCCGGGCGTCCGGATCGCCGCGGTCCGGCTGCTCGGTCCGCTCGGCCAGTACTACGCGGAGAACATCGTCTGCGGGATGCTCTGGGCCGCCGACCACGGCGCCAGGGCGATCAACAACAGCTACTTCGCGGACCCGTGGAAGTACAACTGCCCCGACGACCGCGACCAGGCCGCGCTGACCGCCGCCGTCGGCCGGGCGGCCGACTACGCCCGCCGCCGGGGTGCGGTGGTGGTCGCCTCGGCGGGCAACGACGGCCAGGACCTCGGTGCCCCCCGCCCCGACGAGCGCAGCCCGAACGACCGCACCGCCGGCCCGGCGGAGTCACGGTTCGTCGGCCCCGAGTGCGTGCGGCTGCCCGGAGAGCTGCCCGGCGTGGTCACGGTGACCGCCGTCAACCGGGACGGGCGTCCGTCCGCGTACACCAACCACGGGCGCGGCAGGGTCTCGCTGGCCGCGCCAGGCGGCGACCCGGACGGCGGCGCCCAGGGGGCGGTCGTCTCCGACTGGCCCGGCGACCGCTACGCCGCGCTGGCCGGCACCTCGATGGCCGCCGCGCACGTCACGGGCGCCGTCGCGGTGGCCGCCGCGCTCCACCCGGACTGGGACGCCGACCGGCTCGCCGACCTGCTGGCCGCCACCGCGGCGGCCGCCTGCCCGCCCGGCCCGCACGCCTGCGGCGACCGGCAGTACTACGGGGCGGGGACGCTGACGCTGCCGCGCTGACGCGGCGGGCGGGCCGCGCGGGGGCGAGGTCGCGGGCGGGTCCCCGGCGGGTGCCGGGGGCGCGGCCGGGGGCGTGAGGTGCGGAAAACCGGGTGACGGGCGGGGCGGGGTGGGTGAGGATCGGAGCATGGAGGTCTTCCTCACCACCGAGCGGCTGGTGCTGCGCCGCTTCACCGCCGCCGACGCCGACCACTTGGAGGAGCTGGACGGCGACCCCGAGGTGATGCGCTACCTCACCGGTGGCCGGGCCACACCGCGCGAGGTCGTCGAGAGCACCCTGCTGCCGCTGTACTTCGACCACTACCGCCGGTACGGCGACCTCGGCTGGTGGGCCGCCGAGGAGCGGACGGGCGGGGCCTTCCTGGGCTGGTTCGAGTTCCGGCCGCCGGACGGCGACCGCACCGAGGTCGAGCTCGGATACCGCCTGCGGCGCGCGGCCTGGGGGCACGGCTACGCCACCGAGGGCGCCCGGGCGCTGATCCACCGGGGATTCACCGAGCTCGGGGTGGAGCGCGTGGTGGCCTACACGATGGCGGTCAACCACGGATCGCGGCGGGTGATGGAGAAGTCCGGGCTCTCCTACGTCCGGACCTTCCACGAGGATTACCCCGAGGCGATCCCGGGCAGTGAGTACGGCGAGGTCGAGTACGCACTGGTGGCGGCGGACCGGCGGGCCTGACGGCGGGCCGGTCCGGGATACTGGTGGGCATGAGGCTGACGGAGTTCTGGCGGCGGATGCACGCACACTTCGGCGAGGTGTACGCCGAGTCCTTCGCGACCGACCACGTGATGAGCGAGCTGGGCGGTCGGACGGTCCGGCAGGCGCTGGAGGCGGGCTGGGAGGCCAAGGACGTCTGGCGGGTGGTCTGCGAGACCCAGGGAGTCTCCGCGGTCCTCCGCTGATTCCGGCCCGATGCTCGAACGGGCGTCGGGCATGGGTCAGACTGTGCGGGTGAAAAGCAGTGCAGAACCGCAGAATTCGGACAGGTCGGCGCAGGTCGCCGACGAGGCCGCGGGCTCCCCGCCCGCCTCGCCGCCCCGGACCGCCGCCGACGGTCTCTGGGGTTCCGGGATGCCGCGCTGGCTGCCCCGGGCCATGGTGCTGGCACTGCTCATGGTCGGGCTGTTCCAGCTCGCCGACTGGGCGTTCCACCAGCTGATCGACCTCTTCGTGATGCTGCTGGTCTCCTTCTTCCTGTCCTTGGCCCTGGAGCCGGCGGTCGACCGGATGGCGGCCCGCGGGGTGCGCCGGGGGGTCGGCACCTTCCTGGTCTTCGTCGCGGTGGCGATCGCGGTGGGCGGTTTCCTGGCCGCGCTCGGCACCCTGCTGGTCGACCAGGTGGCGAAGATCGCGGGGGACCTGCCGCACCTGCTCGACAGCCTGATCGACTGGATCAACCGGACCTTCAACCAGGACCTCTCGCTGGACGAGCTGCAGAAGAAGCTGCTCAAGGACTCCGGCGCCATCGAGACCTACGCCCAGCAGGCCGCCGACAACGTCTGGGGCGTCTCCTCGACCCTGATCGGCGGGCTGTTCCAGGCCTTCACCGTCGGCCTCTTCACCTTCTACTTCACCGCCGACGGCCCCCGGGTGCGACGGACCGTCTGTTCGCTGCTGCCGCCCGCCAAGCAGGGCGAGGTGCTGCGGGCCTGGGAGATCGCGCTGGCCAAGACCGGCGGCTACCTCTACTCCAGGGCGCTGCTCGCCGTGGCGTCGACGTTCGCGCACTGGGTGATGTTCGCCGTGGTGGACCTGCCGTACGCGGCCGCGCTGGCGATCTGGGTCGGCGTCATGTCGCAGTTCGTGCCGACCATCGGCACCTACCTGGCGGGGGCCCTGCCGGTGCTGGTGGCGCTCACCGTGGAGCCGGTGGACGCACTCTGGGTGCTGGCGTTCGTGGTGGTCTACCAGCAGATCGAGAACTACCTCCTGCACCCGCGGATCACGGCGAAGACGGTGGACGTCCACCCGGCGGTGGCGTTCGGTTCGGTGATCGCCGGGGCCGCGCTGCTCGGCGCGGTCGGCGCGCTCATCGCCATCCCGGCGGCGGCCACCCTGCAGGGCTTCGTGGGGACGTACGTGCGCCGCTACGAGGTGGCGACCGACCCGCGGATCGACCGGGGCGAGCAGCGCCGGATGCGGCGGGCGCTGCGCCGGGAGGCGGCCCGCCGGCTGCGGCGGATGGTCGGCGGGGGGTCGGACGGCGCCGCGGGCAAGGGCGCCGGCTCGAACAAGGACACCGGGTCGAACAAGGGCGCCGGGTCGGACCGGGGCACCGGCGCGGGGCCCGGTGCCGGTCAGGGACCGAAGGGAGGGGACGGCAAGGAGGGCGGGGGGAAGCGGGGCGAGTAGGCCGAACGGCTTCGGCTTGAATCGAACACTTGTTCTTTGTACTCTCCGGCGAAGAGTTTTCCCCAGGCCGAGCCCGGTCAGGGTCGATTGTCAGTGGGACGCGCTAGCGTCGATGACGATGAAGCGCACAGCACAGAACCCGAGGGTGGAAGCCATGGCAGGCACGGACCGCGAGAAGGCTCTTGAGACCGCACTCGCCCAGATCGAGCGGCAGTTCGGCAAGGGCTCGGTGATGCGCCTGGGCGAGAAGGCCAACGAGCCGATCGACGTGATCCCCACCGGGTCCACCGCCCTGGACGTCGCCCTCGGCGTCGGCGGCATCCCGCGCGGCCGGGTGGTGGAGATCTACGGCCCCGAGTCCTCCGGCAAGACCACGCTGACCCTGCACCTGGCGGCCAACGCCCAGCGGGCCGGCGGCACGGTCGCCTTCGTCGACGCGGAGCACGCGCTCGACCCGGACTACGCCAAGAAGCTCGGCGTGGACACCGACGCCCTGCTGGTCAGCCAGCCGGACACCGGCGAGCAGGCGCTGGAGATCACCGACATGCTGATCCGCTCCGGCGCGATCGACCTGGTGATCATCGACTCGGTCGCCGCGCTGGTCCCGCGCGCGGAGATCGAGGGCGAGATGGGCGACTCGCACGTCGGCCTGCAGGCCCGGCTGATGAGCCAGGCACTGCGGAAGATCGCCGGTGCGCTGAACCAGTCGAACACCACCGCGGTGTTCATCAACCAGCTGCGCGAGAAGATCGGCGTCATGTTCGGCTCGCCGGAGACCACGACCGGTGGCCGCGCGCTGAAGTTCTACGCCTCGGTCCGTCTCGACATCCGCCGGATCGAGACCCTGAAGGACGGCACCGAGGCGGTCGGTAACCGCACCCGGGTCAAGGTCGTCAAGAACAAGGTCGCCGCGCCGTTCAAGCAGGCCGAGTTCGACATCCTCTACGGCGTGGGCATCAGCCGCGAGGGCGGTCTGATCGACATGGGCGTCGAGCACGGCTTCATCCGCAAGTCGGGTGCCTGGTACACCTACGAGGGCGACCAGCTCGGCCAGGGCAAGGAGAACGCCCGCAACTTCCTGAAGGACAACCCGCAGCTGGCCGACGAGATCGAGCGGAAGATCAAGAGCAAGCTCGGCATCGGCCCGAAGACGGCGGAGCCGGTCGAGGCCGAGGCTGCGGACACCGCCGAGGGCGGGGCCAAGCCGATCACCGCGACCGCCGCCAAGACGGCCGCGGCGAAGAAGACGGCGGCGGCCGCCAAGGCCTGATCCGTTGATGCAGCACAGTGGGCCGGCGGGCAGCGCGCCGGTGGACGGCCCGGACGACGATGACGACGGCCCGCCGGACTGGTTCGCGGCCGTGGCCGACCCCGCGCCGGCAGCACCGCCGCCGGCCCGGGCGGCGGACCGGCGGCCGTCCGGTCGAGCAGCGGCGGACGGCCCGGCGGACGCGGGCGACCTCGGGTTGGTCACGGCCTCCGAGCTGCCCGCAGGGCGGCGCCGTCGCCGTTCGGCGCTGGAGGAGGAGAGCTCCGGCCCCGGTGCCGGGGAGAGCCGGGCCGGGGCGGCCGGTCACGGGGGTGTGGCCGCCCCGGCCCGATCTGCAGCGGCCCGGACCGCAGCGCCCTCCGCCGGGCGGCCCGCGTCCGGGCGGCGGTCCCGTGGGCGGGCCGGGCGGTCGGAGCCGAGCGAGGCGCCGGGCACCGACGCGCCCCGACGCTCCCGGGCGGAGGAGTCCGTCGACCCCGCGACGCGGGCACGGGACATCTGCCTGCGGCTGCTCACCGGCGCGGCCAAGAGCCGCAAACAGCTCGCCGACGCCCTGCGCAAACGGGAGATCCCGGACGAGGTCACCGAGGAGGTGCTGACCCGGCTGGAGGAGGTCGGTCTGATCGACGACGCGGCCTTCGCCCGGGCGTGGGTGGAATCCCGGCACGCCGTCCGCGGACTCTCCCGTCGGGCGCTGGCCCAGGAGCTGCGGACCAGGGGAGTGACCGGGGAGCAGGCCGAGCAGGCCCTCGCCCAGCTCGACCACGACGACGAGACCGAGGCGGCCCGGGCCCTGGTCGACCGCCGGCTCCGGACCACCCGGGGCCTGGAGCGGCAGGCCCGGACGCGCCGGCTGGTCGGCATGCTGGCCCGGCGCGGCTACTCCGAGGGCCTGGCCTTCCGGGTGGTCCGCGCGGCGTTGGACGAGGAGGAGCCCGCGGAGTCGGTGGACGCCGGAACGGACGGGGACGGACCGTCCGACGCCTGGGACTGACGCCCGGGACTGACGCCCGGTCGGCTCCGGGCGGAACGTGGAGTCGGCCGACTACCAAGCCAGTCTTGACCGTTTCGTGACCCGCGCTTAGCCTCGCACTCAGTGCGGGAGCACATCGATCATTCCTCGGCCGCCCCCGGCCGGTCGCCCGGTCGCGTCCGTGACCAGGCAGGTCCGGGACCGGCCGCGCGGTTGGTCCCGGGCGTCGTGCCGCCACGGGACGGGGAGTGGGCAGGATGAGGATCGCGGTGAGTGCCGGATCGGCCACCTCCTCGCTGGTGGCGGTCCTGCCGGCCGTCGCCGTGGTGGCCGTCGTCGGAGTGGCGGTCCGGCTGACCGTCGGGCGTCTGCGGCACGTGCGGCGTCGGGACGCCGCCGAGACCGAGCGGACCAGGCAGCGGGCGGAGCAGCAGGCCGCCCGGCTCCGGGCCGAACTCGACCGGCGCGAGGAGCGGTTGACCGAGGAGCTCGACCGGCTCCGGACGCGCGAGGGCGAACTGGCCGAACGCTCGGCCGCGTTGGAGCAGGCCCGGGGCGAGGCGGCGGCACTGGTCCGCCGCCGGGCCGAGGAACTGGAGCGGACCGCCGGGCTGTCGGCGGACCAGGCCCGCGCCGAACTCGTCCGCGAGGCGGCGTCCGAGGCCCGCCGGGAGGCGGCGGTCACCGTCCGGGAGATCGAGCGCGAGGCCCGCGACGAGGGTGAGCAACGGGCCCGGGGGATCGTCGCCGGGGCGATCCAGCGGCTGGCGGCCGAACAGACCGCCGAGACCGCGGTGTCGTCGTTCCGGCTGCCGAACGAGGAGATGAAGGGCCGGGTGATCGGGCGTGAGGGCCGGAACATCCGGACGTTCGAGGCCGTCACGGGCGTCAACCTGATCATCGACGACACCCCGGCGGTGGTGCAGCTCTCCTGCTTCGACCCGGTCCGCCGGGAGGCGGCCCGGCTCACCCTGGAGCACCTCGTCGAGGACGGCCGGATCCACCCGTTGCGGATCGAGCACGTCCACGAGCGCAGCCGTGAGGAGGTCGAGCGGCGCTGCGTGCGGGCCGGCGAGGACGCGCTGCTGGCCGTGCGGATCGGCGGGATGCATCCGGACCTGGTCCGCACCCTCGGCACGCTGCGCTACCGCGCCTCGTACGGGCAGAACGTACTGGGCCACCTGGTGGAGTCGGCGCACCTGGCCGGGCTGATGGCCGCCGAGCTGGGGGTGGACCCGGAACCGGTGCGCCGCGCGGCGCTGCTGCACGACATCGGCAAGGCGCTCAGCCACGAGGTGGAGGGCAGCCACGCGGCGGTCGGTGCGGACCTCGCCCGGCGGCACGGCGAGTCGGCGGACGTGGTGCACGCGATAGCGGCGCACCACGGGGAGGTGGATCCGCGGACCGTCGAGGCGGTGCTCACCCAGGCGGCCGACGCCTGTTCGGGCGGTCGGCCCGGCGCGCGCAGGGAGTCGTCGGAGACGTACGTGCGCCGGCTGGAGCGGTTGGAGGAGATCGCCCGGGCGCACGACGGCGTGGCCGCGGTGTACGCGATGCAGGCCGGCCGGGAGGTCCGGGTGATGGTCCGGCCGGAGGTGGTGGACGACCTCGGGGCGCAGGTGATCGCCCGTGAGGTCGCCAGGAAGGTCTCCGATGAGCTGACCTATCCGGGTCAGATCCGGGTCACGGTGGTCCGGGAGAGCCGCGTCACCGAGGTGGCCCGCTAGGTTCGGCGGCCGGCTCGGGCTCCGACCCGGCCGCGGGCTCGGCCGCGGAACCGGCTCCTGGCCGGGGCTCGGCGTCGGGCTCGGTGACGGCCTCGGGCTCGGTCTCTCCGCCGGTCAGCGAGGCCGGACCGCCCCGGGCCCCGTCGGCCAGGGCCCGGAGGTCCTCGGCCGCTGCGCCCCGGGTGACCCCGACCAGGTGTCCGTCGGGCCGGATCAGCAGGACGGTGTGCGGTCCGGCCCCCGGGTAGGCCTCGGTGACCAGGACCTCGGCCGGCACCGGCAGCGACGCGGCGACCTCGGCCAGCCGGGGCATCAGACCGGCTCCCAGCCAGTGCTCGGCGGACCAGACGGTGGTACCGGGGGCGACCAGCAGCAGCAGGAAGTGGGTGCCGAGGCGGGCGTGCAACTGGTCCGGGGCGCCGTCGGCGGCGAGTACCGGCAGGTCCGGGACGAGCACGCCGGGGGCGGTGGCGGGCAGCAGTTCGCTGAGCGTGGTGGTGCCGCGCGCGCCGCGCTGGACCGGGACCCGGCCGGGCACGCCGGAGGGGGCCGCCGGGTAGGCGGGGACGCCGCCGAACCGGCCGGTGCCCAACTGGCCGTCGGCGAGCATCGGCGCGTGCTTGCGGAACGAGCCGGTGAAGAGCGAGCGGCGGGTGGCCTGCCAGCCGCGCAGCGGGCGCAGCAGTGGCATGGCCTGGTCGACCGCGCGCAGCCGGGCGCCGACCGCGCCGCGCCGCTCGGACTCGTACCCGTCGAGGAGGGATCCGCCGGGCTGGGGGCCGCCGGAGTGGAGGTGCCACGCGAGGGAGAGCCGCCAGGCCAGGTTGTCGGCGTCGCGCAGGCCGTCGGCGAGGTTCTGCATGCCGAGTGCGCCGTGCAGGTGGGCGGCGTCGCCGGCGAGGAAGCAGCGGCCGCTGCGGAAGCGGGCGGCCAGCCGCTGCTGGGCGGTGTGGTCGGCGGCGGCGAGCAGGTCGAAGCGGGGGAGCTCGCCGCACCAGCCGGTGAGCGTGGCGGTGACCCGGGTGAGCAGGGTGTCGCCGGTGACGATGCCGGGCCAGGTGGCGTGCGGGTCGACCGTCTCGGCGGGTGCCGGCCGGCCGGGGGGCAGCCGCCAGTCCAGCCGCCAGACGCCGTGCGGCAGCGGGCGGGCGGAGGCCTCGCGGTCGCCGCGCCACGGGGGCTCGCGGTGCAGCCGGGGCTCGGTGAACGGCAGGTCGACCCGGACGGTGGCGATGGCGCTGCGGTCGACGGCCGGGCGGCCGGGGAAGCGGATCTTCAGGAGCTTGCGGACGGTGGACCGGGCGCCGTCGCAGCCGACGAGGTGGCTGCCGCGCCACCAGGTCTCGGTGCCGTCCTGCGGGTTGCGGGTGTGGACGCTGACGCCGTCGCGGTCCTGGTCGAGCCGGGTGACCCGGCTGAGCGGGACCAGCCTGACCAGGGGGGTGCCGGTGAGGGCGTCCCGCAGGCCGCGCTGGAGCCGGTGCTGGGGCAGGTGCAGGACCGGGGTGTCGGCGAGGTCGATCCGGAGCACCTCCTGGCGGCGTCGCCAGATGGTGAAGGCGTCCCACCGGGCGGCGTCGGCGACGGCCCGGGGGTAGCCGATCCGGCTCAGGAGGGCGGCGGTGTCGGCGCCGAGGACGACGCTGCGCGGGCTCTCGGGGGAGAGCCCGGAGCCCTCGTCGAGGACGACGGTCGGCACCTCGTGCCGGGCGAGGGCGAGGGCCAGGGCCAGGCCGACCGGCCCGGCCCCGACCACGATCACCGGGTCCATGCCGGGACCTCCGGGCACGGACGGTCCGGTGCGGCGCGGCCGGGGACCTCCGGGCAGGGGCAGGTCGACGGGGTGGCGTCATATGCCGCGTGGATGCTCCCGGATGGTGTCACGAAGAGCAATGCAACAGTTCACCTGCGTGTCCGTCAAGCAGCAGCTGAAGTGCGCCGGTTCGCGCCGCGTCGGCCACGTGCCTCGATCCACCGGGCGAGCGCGGTGAGCAGCAGGCACATCGCGATGTAGATCGGCCCGATCACCAGCACCACGGGGATGTAGGGGAAGCCCGCGGCATTGAGCGGCTGGGTGGCGATGGCCTTGCCGACGAACAACAGCTCGGGGTAGGTGATGATGAAGCCGAGCGACGTGTCCTTGAGGGTGACGACCAGCTGGCCGATCATCGTGGGCAGCATCGAGCGGACCGCCTGCGGGACCAGGATGGTGGTCATCACCTGACTCTTGCGCAGGCCGAGCGCGTATCCGGCCTCTCCCTGGCCCCGCGGGACGGCGTTGACGCCGCTGCGGATGATCTCGGCCTGGACCGAGCCGTTGTAGAGGGTGAGCCCGAGCACCAGGGCCCACATCGGCTCCTTGGCGAAGAAGGCGTAGTAGAGCGCGACGATCAGGATCAGCAGCGGCATCGCCCGGAAGAACTGGACGAAGGAGACGGCCGCCCAGCGCACCGGCCGGTGGTCGGAGAGCTGTCCGGCGGCGAGCAGCGCGCCCAGGGCGAGCGAGCCCACGGCGGCCAGCGCGAAGGCCTCCACGGTGGCCAGCAGGCCGTCGACGATCCGCTGCTGGATGGTGTTGTACGCGAACGCGTCCCAGAGCTCGGCCTCGAACTGGCCGTTGTCGGCGAGCGCCGTGACGGCGTACCAGAGCAGGCCGGCGATCGCGAGCAGCGACAGGACGCCGAACGCGCGGTAGCGGGAACGGGCCCGCGGGCCGGGGGCGTCGTAGAGGACGCTGGCCGTGGAGGGGCGGGTGAAGAGGGAGATCATCGGGCCACCGCCAGTCGGGTCTCCAGGAAGCGGAACAGCAGGGCGATGGTGGCGCTGATCGCGAGATAGGCGCAGGCCACCCAGAAGAAGATCGCGAAGATCGAGTAGCCGTCCTCGGAGAACGTCTGCTGCGCGCTGTACAGCTCGCTGACGCTGAACGCGCCGGCGATCGCCGAGTTCCTCGGCAGGGCGATGAAGACGCTGCTCATCGGGGCCAGTACGGTCCGCGCCGCCTGCGGCAGGACGATCTGGGTGAGGGTCTGGCCGAAGGTCATGCCGAGGCTGCGGGCGGCCTCGGCCTGGCCGAGGGGCACGGTGTTGATGCCCGAGCGCAGCACCTCGCAGACGAACGCGGCGGTGTACCCGCCGAGGGCCAGCACCGCGAAGGTGAGGTGGTCGAAGTGCACGCCGAGCGGCGGGAGCCCGAACGTCACGGCGAAGAACAGCAGGGTGAGCGGGGTGTTGCGGAAGAGCGTCACCCAGGCCGTGCCGAAGCCGCGCAGCACCGGGACGGGGGAGACCCGGAAGGCCGCCAGCAGGGTGCCCAGCAGCAGGGCGAGCAGCGCGCTGAGCGCGCTCAGCTCGATCGTCTGCAGGAAGCCGTCGCGGAACAGCGCGAAGTTGCCGTCCTCGAACAGGAATCCCATCCGGCGGCCCTCCTCTCAGGGGGTCGGTGATTCAGGTGGTCCGGGGGAGGGTGGTCGCCGCCGGACGGGGCCGGCGGCGACCGGAGGTCAGTAGCGCTCCAGGGCCGGCGGCTGCGGGGCGGTCGAGCCGGAGAGGCCGAGGGTGGCGTCGTAGGCCTTCTTCCAGTCGCCGTTGTCCTGGTGGGCCTTGAGCGCGTCGCTGATCGCGTCGCGGAGCGCCTTGTCGTCCTTGTTCAGGCCGACGCCGTAGTTCTCCTTGGTGAACGGCTTGCCGACCACCTTGAGCTTGGGCGCGTACTTGGAGGCGTAGCCCTTGAGGATGGCGTCGTCGGTGGTGACCGCGTCGACCTCGCCGGACATCAGCTTCTCGACGCAGGCCGAGTAGGTGTCGAACTGGGTGATCTTCGGCGAGTACTGCTGGATGTTCTTGATCGAGGTGGAGCCGGTGGCGGTGCAGACGTTCTTGCCGTTGACCGACTCCGGGCCGGTGATCGTGGTGTTGTCGGACTTCACCAGCAGGTCCTGGCCGGCGATGTAGTACGGGCCGGCGAAGGAGACGGACTTCTTGCGCTCGTCGTTGATGCTGTAGGTGCCGACGTAGAAGTCGATCTGGCCCTTGGAGATCGCGGGCTCGCGCTGCGAGGAGACCAGGGTCTGCCACTTGATCTGCTGCGGCGTGAAGCCGAGGTCGGCGGCGACCATCTTGGCGATCTCGATGTCGAAGCCGCTGCGGTCGTTGGTGGCGAGGTCCTCCCAGCCGAGGAACGGCTGGTCGGACTTGGCGCCGATGATCAGCTGGCCGCGCTTCCTCGCCTCGGCCAGGGCGGGCGAGTCCACCTTGACGTCGGACTTCACGGCGTAGGTGGGCAGGGCCGGCGCGGAGCTGCTGCCGGAGCTCGCCTTGTCGGCGCCCGGCGTGCCGTCCTTTCCGCAGGCGGCGGTGGCGGTGAGCGCGACGGCACAGAGCGCGACGGCGAAGGTGCGACGAGTCCTCATGAGGGTAGCTCTCCTGGGGCTTGGCCACGGTTCAACCGGGCTCTGGCGGAGGGAAGTTCGTTTGCGGCAGGCGGGCCGGCGGCGGCGCCCGTGCCGCCGCCGGCCGGAGCCGGCCCGGCGGGTCAGTGGTGCAGGATCTTCGAGAGGAAGTCCTTGGCGCGGTCCGACCGGGGCGCCGTGAAGAAGGCCTCGGGGGTGTTCTGCTCGACGATCCGGCCGTCGGCCATGAAGAGCACCCGGTTGGCGGCGGAGCGGGCGAAGCCCATCTCGTGGGTGACGACGACCATCGTCATGCCGTCGGCGGCCAGCTGGCGCATGACCTCCAGCACCTCGTTGATCATCTCGGGGTCGAGCGCCGAGGTGGGCTCGTCGAAGAGCATCACCTTGGGGTTCATCGCCAGCGCCCGGGCGATCGCGACGCGCTGCTGCTGCCCGCCGGACAGCTGGGCCGGGAACTTGTCGGCCTGCGCGGCGACGCCGACCCGCTCCAGCAGCTCCCGGGCGGTCCGCACGGCCTGGTCCCGGGCGATGCCGCGGACCTTGACCTGCCCGATCACCACGTTCTCCAGCACGGTCTTGTGCGCGAACAGGTTGAAGCTCTGGAACACCATGCCGACCTCGGCCCGCAGCCGGGCGAGCTCCCGGCCCTCGGCGGGCAGCGGGCGGCCGTCGATGGAGATCGTGCCGGAGTCGATGGTCTCCAGCCGGTTGATCGTCCGGCAGAGCGTGGACTTGCCCGAGCCGGAGGGCCCGATCAGGACCACCACCTCGCCCTGGGCGATCTCCAGGTCGATGTCCTGGAGCACGTGCAGTGCGCCGAAGTGCTTGTTCACATTGCGCAGGACCACCAGAGGAGCGGCGTCGGCGCGGGAGTCCTTGGTGAGGCTCGTGGTCATCGCGCCTGCTCCCTCGTGTCGGCCCAGGAGAGGCGAACTCCCTTGGGCGGCAATGGTGGTAGGAATCCCGAGGGCCGCGGCCGGCGGAGCCGCAGCCCTCGGTGGGCTGACCATAGGAGCCCTGACGGTGTCACGTCAGCCGATCTGAGCGGAACTTGAGGATCACGATCCGGCCACACGACGGGTGCGGACTGTTCACCGGGGCCCTGTACGGGCACAGTGACAGCGTCCGGCGCCCCCTGTGACGGCCCCGCCGGGCCGCGGTGACAGCGGGCGCCCGCCCCGCCGCTCCCCGTCCCACCGGGTTCCGGCGGCCGGTCGAGCCTGGCGCCCGGGCCCCGGCTGGCCCATACTGCGCAGGACCGGGACCTGCCCGGGAGGGGGGCCGTGGCGACCACGAGAAGACCCCCGGGAACGTCGGGGAGAGGAGGAAGAACCGAGATGCGACTACTGCTCGTGGAGGACGACGAACGCGTGGCCGCGGCACTCGTCGCGGTGCTGGGCCGGCACGGTTTCCAGGTCAGACACGCCCGCAGCGGCCACGAGGCGCTCGACGCGCTGGTACCGGACGGCAACGAGCCCTACCGGGTGGTCCTGCTCGACCTCGGACTGCCCGACCGCGACGGTTTCGAGGTGTGCAGCCGGATCCGCGCCGGCAGCGGCGTACCGGTGATCATGGTGACCGCGCGCGCCGACATCCGCTCCCGGATCCACGGCCTCAACCTCGGCGCCGACGACTACGTCACCAAGCCCTACGACATGGGCGAGCTGCTCGCCCGGATCCACGCCGTGGCCCGCCGCGGCACCGCGCCCGCCGCCGTCGCCGCCCCCGCGCCGGACGCCGTGCCGCAGCAGCGCGGCCCGCTGGAGTCCCGCGGCATCGTGATCGACCGCGAGCGCCGCCGGGTCAGCGTGGACGGCCGGGACGTGCCGCTCACCCGCAAGGAGTTCGACCTGCTGGCGCTGCTCGCCCAGAGCCCCGGCGTGGTCTACCGCCGCGAGCAGATCTTCAGCGAGGTCTGGCGCAGCGGCTGGGAGGGCAACGGCCGCACCCTTGAGGTGCACATCGGTTCGCTGCGCACCAAGCTCGCCCTGCCCGGCCTGGTCGAGGCCGTCCGGGGCGTCGGCTACCGGCTGATCCCCGAGTCCCCGGCCGCCGTCGCCGAGACGCCGCCCCCGGCCCGCGCGGAGCACTGACCGCACGTGCGCACCCGCCTTCTCGGCATCCTGATCGCGCTGATGCTCTGCGTCCTCGCCGCGCTCGGACTGCCGCTCGCCGCCGCGGTCGCGGCCGCCGAGCAGAGCCGGGTGGTGGTCGACCGCCTGGACGACGCCGCCCGGTTCGCCCAGGACCTGCCGACCTCGGGCGTGTCCGGCCTGGAGTCCGCGCTCAAGGGCGACCCGCAGCCGGCTCCCGGCGACCTCAGCCGCCGGCACGCCCTGGGCAACGAGGTGGTCCGCTACCACGAGCTGTACGGGGTGCGGATCGGCATCTTCCAGCGCGACGGCATGCCGATCGCGGTCGCCCCGGCCGACTGGCGGGTGCCGGTCGCAGGCTGGGGCGAGCAGGCCTTCCAGGAGGCGCTCGACGGCCGGCGCAGCCACAACCCGCCCCAGGTCTGGCCGTGGACCCCGGACCGGACGCTCACCGTCGCGACCCCGGTGGTCCGGGACGGCGACGTGGTCGCGGTAGTGCTCAGCGAGTCCCCGACCGGCGCGCTGCGCACCCGCGTCCTGCACCGCTGGCTGGTGATCGGAGCCGGTGAGGCCGCCGCGATGATCGTCGCGGTGCTGCTGGCAGGCCGGCTCACCGAATGGGTGCTGCGCCCGGTCCGCACCCTGGACCGGGCCACCCACGACATCGCCACCGGCCGGATGAACGCCCGGGTGGCGCCCGGCGGCGGACCGCCCGAGCTGCAGCGGCTGGCCCGGTCGTTCAACGAGATGGCCGACCACGTGGTGCTCGCCCTCGACCAGCAGAAGGCCTTCGTCGCGGACGCCTCGCACCAGCTGCGCAACCCGCTGGCGGCGCTGCTGCTGCGGGTCGAGGTGCTGGGCCTGGAGCTGCCCGAGGGGCACGACGAGGAGCTCGGCGGGGTCCGCGAGGAGGGTGTCCGGCTGGCCCGCGTGCTGGACGACCTGCTCGGGCTGGCCACCGCCGAGCACGCCCGCCCCGAGCCGGAGCCGACCGACCTCGCCGTGCTCGCCCTCGCCAGGGCCGACGCCTGGCGGCCGGTGGCCGCGCAGCGCGGGATCGAGCTGGCCTGGGAGGGACCGGCCCTGGCGCTCGGCCTGGCGGATCCGATCGGCTTCGGGAGCGCGTTGGACGCGGTGCTCGACAACGCGATCAAGTTCGGGCCGGACGGGAGCCGGGTGCGGGTGCTGGTCGCGGTACGGCGGGACGAGGTCGCGGTGACCGTCTCGGACCGGGGGCCGGGCCTCACCGAGGAGGAACTGGCCCGGGCCGGCGACCGGTTCTGGCGCAGCGCGCGCCACCAGAACGTGGACGGCTCGGGCCTCGGGCTGTCGATCGCCCGCACCCTGCTGCAGGCGGCGGGCGGCTCGCTGACCTTCGGCGCGGTCGTGCCGACCGGTCTGGCGGTCACCCTGGCGGTGCCGCGGGCGACCAGGAAGCAGCTCTAGAGCGCCCCGCCCCGGCCCCGGCGGCAGCCGGGGCGGCCGCTACGGCTTGACCGAGCGGTAGTAGCGCATCGCGCCCTCGTGCAGCGGGAGCGGGTCGGTGTAGACGGCGGTGCGCAGGTCGACGAGCTGGGCGGCGTGCACCTGGGCGCCGATCTGGTCGCGGCTGTCTATCACCGCCCCGGTCATGCCCTGGACCAGGTCGTCGTCGACGTCGGCCCGGGTGATCAGCAGGTTGGGGACGGCCACGGTGGCCACGGCGTCCTTGGGCTCGGCGTTGGGGTAGGTGCCCTTCGGCATGGTGGCCGCGCGGTAGGCGTCGGTGCCGCCGCCCTCGACCTTGTGGACCGCCTCGGCGAGGTCGCCGAGCGGCACGATCCTGATCCGGACGTGGTCGGACAGGTCGGTCAGCGCGCTGGTCGGCAGTCCGCCGGACCAGAAGAACGCGTCCAGCTCGCCGGCCCGCAGGCCGTCGGCCGCGTCGCCGATGCCCAGGAAGGCGGGCTTGATGTCGCGGTCCGGGTCCAGGCCGGCGGCGGCCAGCAGCCGCCGGGTGACCAGGTTGACCCCGGACAGCGACTGGCCGACGCCCACCCGCAGGCCCTTGAGGTCGGCCGCCCGGCGGACCGGCGAGGAGGCCGGGACGACCAGCTGGAGGTAGTCGTCGTAGAGCCGGGCGATCGCCCGGAGCTTCTCCCGGCCGGGCCCGGAGTACTGGGCGACGGCGTCGGCGGTGGCGATCGCGAAGTCGTCGCGGCCGTTGGTCACCCGGGCCAGGTTGTCGATCGACCCCTCCGAGTTGTCCAGCCGCAGCCTGACCCCCGGCATCGCCTTGGCGACGTGGGTCTCCAGCAGCTGCCCGTACCGGTCGTACACCCCGCGCTTCACCCCGGTGGCGAAACCGGTGTCGCCCTGCGGGTAACCCGGCGAGCGGCTCTCCGAGAGCCACCAGCCGCTGAGGCCCGCCGCCACCAGGACCAGCACCATCGCCACCCGCCAGAGCGGGCGGCGGGCCGCCGTGCGGACGGCGCTGCCGAGGTGGGTGCGGGTGTCGGGGGCCATGCAGGGATAGTGCCAGGCGCATGCGGCGAACGGGAGGGGAAAGTCGTTCGCGGCTGCCCGTACCCTGGTCGGGTGAGCGGTGACAGCGGATCGAAGAGCTACAGGGTCGTCACGTACGGCTGCCAGATGAACGTCCATGACTCCGAGCGGCTCTCCGGGCTGCTCGAGGACGCCGGGTACGTGAAGGCCGGGCAGGAGGGCGACCCCGACCTGGTCGTCTTCAACACCTGCGCGGTCCGGGAGAACGCCGACAACAAGCTGTACGGCAACCTCGGGCAGCTGGCACCGGTCAAGACCCGTCACAAGGGCATGCAGATCGCCGTCGGCGGCTGCCTGGCCCAGAAGGACCGCGACACCATCGTCCGCAAGGCCCCCTGGGTCGACGTGGTCTTCGGCACCCACAACATCGGGCACCTGCCGGCGCTGCTGGAGCGGGCCGCGGTCGAGCGCAAGGCCCAGGTCGAGATCCTGGAGTCGCTGGAGACCTTCCCCTCCACCCTGCCCACCCGCCGCGAGTCCGCGTACGCCGCGTGGGTCGCGATCTCGGTCGGCTGCAACAACACCTGCACCTTCTGCATCGTCCCGGCGCTGCGCGGCAAGGAGGAGGACCGCCGCCCCGGCGACGTCCTCGCCGAGATCGAGGCGCTGGTCGACGAGGGCGTCATCGAGGTCACCCTGCTCGGCCAGAACGTCAACGCCTACGGCTCCGACCTGGGCGACCGCGAGGCGTTCTCCAAGCTGCTGCGCGCCGCCGGGCAGATCGAGGGCCTGGAGCGGATCCGCTTCACCTCGCCGCACCCGCGCGACTTCACCGACGACGTGATCGCCGCGATGGCCGAGACCCCGAACGTGATGCACCAGCTGCACATGCCGCTGCAGTCGGGCTCGGACACCGTGCTCAAGGCGATGCGCCGCTCGTACCGGCAGGAGCGCTTCCTGGGCATCATCCGCAAGGTGCGGGAGGCGATGCCGGACGCCGCCATCTCCACCGACATCATCGTGGGCTTCCCCGGCGAGACCGAGGAGGACTTCGAGCAGACCATGCACACGGTCCGCGAGGCCCGCTTCACCAACGCCTTCACCTTCCAGTACTCCAAGCGCCCCGGCACCCCGGCGGCCGACATGGCGGACCAGATCCCCAAGGCCGTCGTCCAGGCCCGCTACGACCGGCTGATCGCCCTCCAGGAGGAGATCTCCTGGGACGAGAACAAGAAGCAGGTCGGCCGCACCCTGGAGGTCCTGGTCGCCGAGGGCGAGGGCAAGAAGGACGACAAGACCGACCGGCTCTCCGGCCGCGCCCCCGACAACCGGCTGGTCCACTTCACCCGCCCCCCGGAGCCGGTCCGGCCCGGCGACATGGTCACGGTGGAGATCACCTACGCGGCCCCGCACCACCTGCTGGCCGAGGGGCCGGCCCTCGCGGTGCGCCGCACCCGGGCCGGGGACGCCTGGGAGAAGCGCCAGGCCCGGCCGGCCGCCAAGCCGGCCGGCGTGATGCTGGGCCTGCCGTCCGTCGGCGCCCCGGCGGCGCTGCCGCTCGCCGCCCCGGCGGGCGGCTGCTGCGGCGACTGAGCGAGCTCCGCGCGCGGCGGCCCGGCGGGATCACGGATCCGGCCGGGCCGCTCGCGTTGTTCGTTACAGTGATCCACATGCTGGTTGCCGCCGCCGTCTGCCCCTGCCCGCCGCTGCTCGTCCCGGAGGTCGCCGCCGGGGCGGCCGCCGAACTGGAGCCGCTCCGCGCGGCCTGCGACGAGGCGGTGGCGGCGGTGCTCGCCGCCGCTCCGGACCTGCTCGTGGTGGTCGGCACCGGCCCCGAGCCCGAGGTGTGGACCGAGGGCGGCGCCGGCTCCTTCCACCGGTACGGCGTGCCGCTGGTGGCCGCGCTGCCGGGCGGCCGGGCCGAGGGTCCGGAGCTGGCGCCCGCGCTGACCGTCGGCGCCTGGCTGCTGCAGCGGGCCGGGGTGACCGTGCCCACCCACGCCTGTGCGGTGCCCGCCGACGCGCCCGCCGACCGGATGCTCGGGCTGGGACAGGGGCTGGCCGGGCTGGCCGACCGGGTCGGGCTGCTGGTGATGGGGGACGGCAGCGCCTGCCGCTCGGTCAAGGCGCCCGGCTACCTGGACGAGCGCGCCGAGGGGTTCGACGCCGCGTCGGCGCGGGCCCTGGGGTCGGCGGACACCGCGGCGCTGGCCGCGCTGGACGCGGACCTGGCCGCCGAGCTGAAGGCCGAGGGACGGGCCCCCTGGCAGGTCCTGGCCGGCGCCGCGGAGGGCGCCGGCCTGACCGGGCGGCTGGGCTACCAGGACGCCCCGTACGGGGTGGGTTACCTGGTCGCGGCCTGGAGCTGACCCGCCGGGCGGGGGCGTCCGTCAGACGGTCGGCCCCGGGGTGCCGCCGGCGGGGGCGTCGGGGCCGGACGTCGGGGGCTTGTGGGCGAAGTCGTCCACCGCACCCTTGGCCTTGCTGGTGCCGTGCTCGATCTTCTCGGCGTACTTGCCCTTGGTGGCCTTGTCGATCGCGCCGCCGGCTTTGTCGACCGCCTGCTCGATCTGCGCGCTGTGCTTGCCGGCGAACTCGCCGGCCTTGTCCTTGAGCTCTCCGGCCTTGCCCTTGAGGTTGTCCATCAGACCCATGGCGCCTCACCCTTCCTCGTCCGTTTCCCTCACAACGTCCGTCGCGGGCGAACCGTTCGCAAGGACCCGGCGCGGCCGAAAACGGAGGTAATCGGTCATATGGTCGCCCGATCGGACGGGCCGGCCGGGGAGGGCCGTCGGCGGGTCGCCGTTTTTGGCAGACTTGACCGGTGAGCAGCTCCCCCACCGCCCCGCCCGTCCGCCCCGTCGAGCCCGGCCGGCCCCGCGTCGTCTCGGTCGTCGGCGCGACCGCCGCCGGCAAGTCCGACCTGGCCGTCGCCATCGCCCGCGCGCTCGGCGGCGAGGTGATCAACACCGACTCGATGCAGCTCTACCGGGGCATGGACATCGGCACCGCCAAACTCACGACGGACGAGCGCGGCGGGATCCCGCACCACCTGCTGGACATCTGGGACGTCACCGAGGCCGCCAGCGTCGCCGAGTACCAGCGGTCGGCCCGGGCCGTCATGGACCGGCTGCTCGCGGCCGGCCGCACCCCCGTCCTGGTCGGCGGCTCCGGGCTGTACGTCCGGGCGGCGATCGACGAGATGGAGTTCCCCGGCACCGACCCGGAGGTCCGCGCCCGGCTGGAGGCCGAACTGGCCGAAGCCGGCCCGTACGTGCTGCACCGGCGGCTGGCCGCACTGGACCCCGCCGCGGCCGAGGCGATCCTGACCGGCAACGGCCGGCGGATCGTCCGCGCGCTGGAGGTCATCGAGATCACCGGGCAGCCGTTCACCGCCAACCTGCCGACGAACACCGCCGTGTACGACGCCGTGCAGATCGGCGTCGCGGTGCCCCGGCCCGAGCTGGACGAGCGGATCACCCTGCGGGTGGACCGGATGTGGCAGGCCGGGCTGCTCGACGAGGTGCGGGAGCTGGAGAAGGTCGGCCTGCGGGAGGGGCGGACGGCCTCCCGGGCGCTCGGCTACCAGCAGGTGCTGGACCACTTCGCGGGGGAGTGCACCGAGGACGAGGCGCGCGCCGAGACCGTCCGGGCCACCAAGCGGTTCGCCCGGCGACAGGAGTCGTGGTTCCGCCGGGACGACCGGATCCACTGGCTCGCCCGCCCGGCCGGCACCGATCCGGTCGAGCTGCTCGGCCGCTCGCTGGAGCTGATCGACCGTCAGGAACCCGCCGTCCGATAGGCGGTTTCCGGCCACCCGGCGGTGCAGCTGCGCGCGCAGACGGCCGTGCAGGACGACCCGGCGGTCACGGCCGGATCACGTGATGGCCACGGATCACCCGTCTACCCCGGTCAGGCCCGGAACGCCCCCCTGGACATGCCATCATCGATGCCATAAGGGATCGGCCGGGCGGCCGATCGTGCCCGGCCGCGAGTTCGCACTCGTGTCGAACTGTCAGGGGAGGCCGCGTGTCGACGGGTACCGGCCCCGAAACCGGCCAGAGCGCCGGACAGCGGAGCGGCCGTGCCGCCACCGCGCAGGCCGACGGCCTCGACGCCTCGACGCTGCCCGATCTGCCGGTCCTGCCGGGCCTCGACGCACCCACCTCCTACGCGGTCGCCCTGCCGGCGCTGGACAGCGCCCCGGCCGGTGCCGTGCACGAGCGTGAGATCCGCCCGCGCCGCCGGCTCCGCTGGTGGCAGACCCTGCCGATCGCCCTGCTGGCCACCGCCGGTTCGCTGATGTTCGCCTTCCCGCTGGCGTTCGGCTCGGCAGGGGCCGGGTCGGCGATGATCGGGATGCTCGGCCTGCTGCTCACCGCGGCCTCGGTCGGCTGGGGTGCGATGGCCGCCCGGCACGCCGGCTACAAGTGGCCGGGTCTGCCGCGCCGCGGCACCGGCGAGCGGGCCGGGTGGAAGTCGATCGTGATCTACACGCTGATCGTGCTGGCCGCCTGCGCGCTGGCCCTGTGGCGAGTGGTCCGGCTCTCCGGTCGGTAGGGCCCGGGTGCGGCCGTCCGGTTCGTCCGCGCGGCCCGTCCGTCCCGTGCTGCCCCGCCCGGCCGTCCGCCCGGCCGACCCGTCCGCCCGGTGGAACCGGAGCGCGGCCGTCCGGCCCGGCTCGGTAGCATCGGGAGGGTGACCGCCTCCTCCGCTCAGCCCGTCGGCCTCCCCTTCCTCAAGGGGCACGGCACCCAGAACGACTTCGTCATCGTCCCCGACCCGGACGGCCGGCTGGACATCGGCCCGCGCGCCGTCGCCGCGCTCTGCGACCGCAGGGCGGGGATCGGCGGGGACGGGCTGCTGCGGGTGGTGCGCTCCGCCGCCGACCCGGCCGCGGCCGGCCTGGCCGACCGGGCCGAGTGGTTCATGGACTACCGCAACTCGGACGGCTCGATCGGCGAGATGTGCGGCAACGGGGTCCGGGTCTTCGCCCGCTACCTGGTCGAGGCCGGGCTGGCCGAGCCGGGCGAGCTGGCGGTGGCCACCCGGGCCGGGGTGCGGACGGTGCGGATCGCCGAGGACGCCGAGGACGGCACGCCCGGCGAGGTCACCGTGGACATGGGCCGCGCGGTGCTGCCCGGTCCGGACGGGATCGAGGTCGCCGTCGGCGAGCGGCGCTGGCCGGCCCTGAACGTGAACATGGGCAACCCGCACGCGGTGGCCTTCGTCGAGAGCCTGGACCACGCCGGCGACCTGCTGGCCGCGCCGGCGACGAGCCCCGAGGGGGTCTACCCGGAGGGCGTCAACGTCGAGTTCGTGGTGGACCGGGGCCCGCGCCACGTCGCCATGCGGGTGCACGAGCGCGGCTCCGGCGAGACCCGCTCCTGCGGCACCGGCGCCTGCGCCGTCGCGGTGGCCGCCGCCCGCCGGGACGGCGTCGACCCGGCGGTCACCGGCGAGGCCGTCACCTACACGGTGGACGTCCTGGGCGGCCGACTGATGATCACGGAGTACCCGGACGGCCGGGTGGAGAAGACCGGTCCGGCGGTGATCGTGGCCCGTGGCGAGCTGGAGCCGGGTCTGACGGCCGCACAGGAGGGGTGACACCCGCACGGCAGTGCGGAGCCGGTCGCGTCAGGCGGTGTGGTCGGCCGGTTTGCCCAATCCGTATGCGGCCGAATCCCCCCGTTCGGGTGATACCGATGACGGACGGGAAGCAGGGCATCGCGGAACGTGCTCTGCTCGGTAGCATGGACCACCGGGTCGGCCCAAGCTCCCGGTGACCGCTGCCGGAGGTGCCGATGACCATCGAAGCCGGGCAGCCCCTGGCGGGGCAGCCGACGACCGCACGGCAGGCCGGGCCCAGACGGCCCCTCGGAGGGCTGGGCCGGGCCGCCCTCGGCCGGGCCGGCCGGGCCGCGCTGCTGGCCACCGACCGTCCGCCGGTGCCGGACGCCCTCGAACCACTGGTCCAGGCGCACCGGCGGCACCACCCGCAGGCCGACCTCGGCCTGCTCGGGCGCGCCTACCGGCTGGCCGAGGCCAGTCACCGCGGGCAGAAGCGGAAGAGCGGCGAGCCCTACATCACCCACCCGCTCGCCGTCACCATGATCCTGGCCCAACTCGGCGCCGGGACGACCACGTTGGTCGCCTCGCTGCTCCACGACACCGTGGAGGACACCGAGTTGACGCTGGAGCAGGTGGGCGCCGGGTTCGGGCCCGAAGTCGCCTACCTGGTCGACGGGGTGACCAAACTGGAGAAGGTCGACTTCGGCGCCGCCGCCGAGGCCGAGACCTTCCGCAAGATGCTGGTCGCCACCGGGGACGACGTCCGGGTCATGGTGATCAAGCTGGCCGACCGGCTGCACAACATGCGCACCATCCGGCACATGAAGCCGGCCAGCCAGGTGCGGATCGCCAAGGTCACCCGGGACGTGCTGATCCCGCTGGCCGAACGCCTCGGGATCCAGGTGCTCAAGGCGGAGCTGGAGGACATCGTCTTCGCCACCCTGCACCCCGAGGAGCACACCCGCGCCCGCGCCCTGCTCACCCGCCACGAGGCGGGCCAGGACACCCTGTTGGAGCCGTTCGCCCGGGCCCTGGACCGCCAGCTCGCCGAGGCCGGGATCGCCGCCGAGGTCACCGTCCGCCCCCGGCACGGCGTCTCGCTGCACCGGGTCCTGCTCAAGCGGGCCGCCGCGCCCGGCCCGGACGGCAGGCCGCAGGGGCCGCAGCCGGCCGACTTCGGGCGCCTGCTGGTGGTGGTCGAGGAGAACGCCGACTGCTACGCCGTGCTCGGCGAGCTGCACACCTGCTGGACGCCGCTGCCCGGCGAGTTCAAGGACTTCGTGGCCGCCCCCAAGTTCAACCTCTACCAGTCCCTGCACACCGCGGTGGCGCTGGCCGGCGGCGAGGTCGTCGAGGTGCTGGTGCGCACCCGGCGGATGCACGAGGTCGCAGAGACCGGCGTGGTCGCGCTCGGCGACCCCGGACAGCCGGGCGGCGGCGACCAGGGCGGCGACGAACTGGACCGCACCGACCCGGCCCGGCCCGGCTGGCTCTCCCGACTGCTGGAGTGGCAGCAGGAGACCCCGGACCCGGACGCCTTCTGGTCCGCGCTCACCGCCGACCTGGCCGGGGACCGCGAGATCACCGTCGTCACCGAGCACGGCGAAACGCTTCAGCTGAGGGCCGGAGCCAGCTGCGTGGACGCCGCGTACCTGCTCGGCGAGGAGACCGGCCACCGCTGCATCGGGGCCCGGGTGAACGGCCGGCTCACCGCGCTCTCCACCGTCCTGCGGGACGGCGACCGGGTGGCCATCCTCACCGACGAGCCCGCGGCGCCCGCCGGGTCCGCGCCGCCCGACGGCGCCGGGACGCCCGGCCGGGAGGACGGCGCTCCGTCCGGGCCCGGCCGCCACCGCGCCGAACCGTCCGGCCCGGCGCCCGAGTGGCTGGCGCACGTCCGGACCCCGGCGGCCCGGCTGGCCATCGAACGCTGGCTGGCCGACCACCCGCCGCGCCGTCCGGTGGTCCGCACCGGCCCCTCGGCCGGGCAGCCGGCGCCGCCCGCGCACCGCGCCGCCCCCGACCGGCCGGCCGCCCCGGTCACCGTGGCCGGCCGCCCCGGTGCTCCGGTCCGGCTGGCGCGCTGCTGCACCCCCGTACCGCCCGACGCGATCGCGGGCTACCCGATCCGGGGCGGCGCGGTCGCCGTGCACCGGGCCGGCTGTCCGGCGGGGGAGCGGATGCGGGCCGACGGCCGCGGTGCGCTGGAGGTCGACTGGCGGCCGGGCGCGCCGCCCGCGGGTTACCGGGCCACCCTGCGCGCCGAGGCGCTGAACCGGCCCCGCCTGCTCGCCGACCTCACCGCGGCGATCTCGGAGGAGGGGGTCGGGATCGTCTCCGCCGAGGTCGAGCCGCCGCAGGAACTCCGGGTCCGGCACACCTACACCGTCGAGCTGCCCGACCCGGCCTCGCTCGCCGCCGTGCTCCGGGCCATGCTGAAGGTCTCCGGCGTGTACGACGTCAGCCGTCCGCACGCCCCGGCGGGCGGCGGCGGAGGGCGGACCCCGGCGGGCGGGGCGGCGGGGGAGGCCGTGCGGGAGGCGGCGGGGGACGGGCCGGCGGACTCGCCGGGCGACGCGCCGCCGGAAAATGGGGATGACCGGTCCGCACCGGGCGTGCGAACATCATGGGGAATTCACGGCCGGACCGCGGCGTTCACCGGGCAGAGGAGTCTCAGCCGGTCCCTCGGTCCCGAGGGGTAGCTCACACCTCGCCCGAGTGGTAGACGGGGCGGCAGCTGGGCAGACTCCGGGCACGACCGTCCGTACGGTCGCGCACAGGCCACCCGTACCAGCAGCCTAAGGACAGAATGACCTCCACGTTCGACACCCGCGACCACGCCGACGCCCCGCGCCGCACGGACGGTCTGCGGGCGGAAGCCCTCATGGACGAGGACCTCGCGGCCATCGACGAGGACCTCGGCCACCACTACGACGGCGACCAGTACGACCGCAGCGAGCGTGCCGCGCTGCGCCGCGTCGCCGGCCTCTCCACCGAACTCCAGGACGTCACCGAGGTCGAGTACCGACAGCTCCGCCTCGAGCGCGTGGTGCTCGTCGGTGTCTGGACCGACGGAACCGTCGAGGAGGCGGAGAACTCGCTCGCCGAGCTCGCCGCCCTCGCCGAGACGGCCGGCTCCGAGGTGCTGGACGGCGTCATCCAGCGCCGCGACAAGCCCGACGCCGCCACCTACATCGGCTCCGGCAAGGCCAAGGAACTGCGCGACATCGTCGCGGCGACCGGGGCCGACACCGTCGTCTGCGACGGTGAGCTCACCCCCGGCCAGCTGATCCACCTGGAAGACGTGGTCAAGGTCAAGGTCGTCGACCGGACGGCCCTGATCCTCGACATCTTCGCCCAGCACGCCAAGTCCCGCGAGGGCAAGGCGCAGGTCTCGCTCGCGCAGATGCAGTACATGCTTCCGCGCCTGCGCGGCTGGGGTCAGTCGCTCTCCCGGCAGATGGGTGGTGGCGGCGCCGGCTCGTCCGGCGGCGGCATGGCCACCCGTGGTCCCGGTGAGACGAAGATCGAGACCGACCGTCGTCGGATCCGCGAGAAGATGGCGAAGCTCCGCAGGGAGATCGCCGACATGAAGAAGGGCCGCGACACCAAGCGGCAGGAGCGCCGGCGCCACCAGGTGCCGTCGGTCGCCATCGCCGGCTACACCAACGCCGGCAAGTCCTCCCTGCTCAACCGGCTCACCGGTGCGGGCGTGCTGGTGGAGAACTCCCTGTTCGCCACCCTCGACCCGACCGTGCGCCGGGCGCAGACGCCGAGCGGCCGGGTCTACACCCTGGCCGACACCGTCGGCTTCGTGCGGCACCTGCCGCACCACCTGGTCGAGGCGTTCCGCTCCACCATGGAGGAGGTCGCCGACGCCGACCTCATCCTGCACGTGGTGGACGGCTCGCACCCCGAGCCGGAGACCCAGCTGGCCGCCGTCCGCGAGGTGGTCGTCTCGGTCGACGCGCAGAACGTGCCCGAGATCGTGGTGATCAACAAGGCCGACGCCGCCGACCCGCTGGTGCTCCAGCGGCTGCTGCGCCGCGAGCCGCACGCCATCGTGGTGTCGGCCCGCACCGGCCAGGGCATGGAGGAGCTGCTCAAGCTCATCGACGACGAGCTGCCGCGCCCGGCCGTCGAGGTGCACGCCCTCGTCCCGTACACCCAGGGCGGCCTGGTCTCCCGGGTGCACGCCGAGGGCGAGCTGATCGCCACCGAGCACACCGCGGACGGCACGCTGCTGCACGCCAAGGTGCCGGCCGAGCTGGCCGCCGAGCTGGAGCGCTACACCGTGGCGCTGACGCCGCAGGGCTGATCCGGTACGACGACGGGCCCCGGTCCGCCCTCCCGAGGGAGGGCGGACCGGGGCCCGTCGGCGTACGGCCGGCTACTTCTTCCTGGAGATCCAGTCCAGCGCCTGCTTGGCGACCGTCTCCAGGTACGGCCCGCTCAGCGAGGTGTGGTCCTGGGTGCCGATCGAGGTGTTGGAGACCAGGGCGGTCCGGCCGTCCGGCATCGGCGCGAACCAGCCGCCGCCGCTGGAGCCCTGGGTCATGTTGCAGCCGATGGTGAGCATCGACGGGCGCTTCGGGTCGAAGGAGAGCCGGGTCGGCTTCCCGCCCTCGCACTTGTAGAGCTCCTGGCCGTCGAACGGCTTGAAGAGCGGGTAGCCGACGGCCGAGACGGCGACCTTGTCGCGCGGGGCGTCGAACCAGACCGGGACGGCCGAGCCGACCGTCTCCTCCAGCGACTTGCCGGTGTCGTTCTGGTTGCTCACCCGCATGATCGCGAAGTCGTACTGGCTGGCCGCGTCGCCGGTGCCGCCGCCCTCCACCAGCCACTGCGGCGAGGTCACCACGTCCTTCGCCCACCAGGTGCCGAGCGGTGCGAGCTCGGCCAGCGGGGCCTTCTTGCCGCCGCTGGAGGCGCCGGAGTTGTTGTAGGCCGGCACGAAGACCAGGTCCTTGAAGTAGTTGCCGCCCTTGCCCGGGTGGACGCAGTGGCCGGCCGTCCAGACCAGGTTGCTCTTGCCCGGGTGCGCCGGGTCGGCGATCACGGTGGCCGAGCAGTTGCCGCGACCGCCGTCGGCGGAGAAGAAGATCTTCCCGGAGGGCTGCTTGGTGTACGGGCGCGGCACCGGCACGGCCTTGACCACCGGCGGCTCGGGGTCGGTGACCCCGGCGTCGCCGGCCGGCTTGGCGGTGGGCGGCGCCGGGTCGGCCGGCTTGGAGTCGCCCATCTTGTCCGGGTTCCAGAAGTCCTTCACGATCGGGTTGTTGAAGACGTTCTTGGACGCCCACTTGTCCCAGTCGTCGAAGGTCCACTTCGTCAGGTCGTCCCAGCTCTTCGGCAGGCCCTCCAGCAGGCCGGTCGGGAGACCCGTCGGGAGCGTGATGCCGCCGATCGCGCCGCTGCCGCCCCCCGTGGCGGTGGCACTGCCCGTGGCGGGCGGCGGCGCGGCGGTACCCCCGCCGCCGGAGGGCCCGTCCGGGCCGCAGGCGGTGACGGCGAGCAGGGTCCCCGCGGCGAGGGCCGCGGCCACGGCTGACCGGTGGATCACTGGCATGGTGTGCTTCCCCCTGGTAGTTCGGCGTACGGGCGGCGCACCGCCGCCTCGGAGTCTTTCACTGGGCATCAGGACGGCACCGGCCGACCCCCGGGTTCCGGGCGCGGCCGGCGGTCACCGATCTGTGACGTGGACCGGGCGGCCTCGGTGGGGTGGCCCCGCCCGGCTCGTCGGTACGAAGGGCCCTCCCTCCCCCTGAGTGGTGAACAACGGCCGTTCTTCACCCGGACGAGTGAGCCGTTCTTGTGATCACCCGTCAGGGATAGGTAACCCTTACCTGACGCGACGGTGCGAGCGCCCGCCAGTTCCTCTCCACCCCACGCGCGTCGGCATCCCACGCGCCCCAAGGAGCAGCATTGAGCACCGCCCTCACCGGAGCACCGCCCGACGTCCCGTCCGCCACGGCCCCGCCCCTCCCGGTCGCCGTTCCGGCGCCCGCCGCCGCGCCGGTGCCCGCCCCGGCCGCCGCCGTGCCGGCGGTCTCCGTCCCGGTGCCCGCCCCGGCGGTCGAGGGCCGGGCGGACCGGCTGCTCCACCCGGATCCGGCCGTCGCCGCCGAACAGGCGGCCCTGGAGGCCCTGCTGCGTTGCTGGGCCCGCGAGACCGGCGCCACCCCCGGCCCGGACGGGCACCTGCGGATCGCCGTCCTCGGCGGCGCCGCCCGGCTCTCCGCCCCCGTCCGCCACTGGTCGCCGGCCGGCTGGCACCGCTTCGGTCCGGCCACCCTCGCCGCGGGCCCCGGCACCGCCGACGCCCCCGTGGACGCCGTCACCGCCGCCGCCCTGCTCGCCGCGGCGGCAGCCGACCGGCCCGACCCCGGACAGATCGCCGACCTCGCCGCCCGGGTCGCCGACTCGGTGGTCCGCACCGCCGACATCCTCACCCACCACCGGACCACCCCCGCCCCGCCCGCCGGCGGGCCGGAGGGCTCCCGGTTCCTCGCCGCCGAACAGTCCCTCCTGCTCGGCCACCCGATGCACCCCACCCCGAAGAGCCGGGACGGCCTCGGCCCCGCCCAGAGCGCCGCCTACTCGCCGGAACTGCACGGCTCCTTCCAGGTGCACTGGTACGCCGTCGACCGGGAACTCCTCGCGGCCGGCTCGGCCCTCCCCGAGAGCGTCGACCGGATCACCGCCCGGCTCCTCGGCGACCCCGCCCTGTTGCCGCCCGGCACCGCGGCCCTGCCGCTGCACCCCTGGCAGGCCCGCGAACTGGCACACCGCCCGGCCGTCGCCGCCCTGCTCGCCGAAGGCCGGCTGCACGACCTCGGCCCGGTCGGCGCGGCCTGGTACCCCACCTCCTCGGTCCGCACCGTCTACCGGCCCGGCACCCCCTGGATGCTGAAGCTCTCGCTCGGCCTGCGGATCACCAACTCCCGCCGGGAGAACCTCCGCAAGGAGCTCCACCGCGGCCTGGAGATGCACCGGCTGCTGGAGAGCGGCCTCGGCGCCGAATGGCGGGCCGCCCACCCCGGCTTCGACGTGGTCCGCGACCCCGCGTGGATCGGCGTCGACCACCCGGGCCTGGGCGATCCGGGCGGCCTGGACACCGTGCTCCGCGCCCAGCCCTTCGCGCCCGCCGACCGCGCCTACTGCGTGGCCGGGCTGGTCGCCGAGCGGCCGGACGGCACCGCCGCCACGGGGATCGAGGGGATCGAGGGGATCGCGGGCGCTGCGGCGTCCGCGGCCGCCGGGGGCGCCGCCGGGACCGTGCCGTCCCGCCTCGGCGACACCCTGCGCGCCCTCGCCGCCCGCACCGGCCGCCCGCTGCGTACCGTCGCCGCCGAATGGTTCCTGCGCTACCTGGACGCCGTCGTGCTGCCCGTCCTCTGGCTGGACGGACAGGCCGGCATCGCGCTGGAGGCGCACCAGCAGAACAGCCTCGTCCTGCTCGACGCCGACGGCTGGCCGCGCGGCGGCCGCTACCGCGACAACCAGGGCTACTACTACCGGCGGAGCGCCGCCGACCGGCTCACCGCCCGGCTGCCCGGCCTCGGCGCGCAGAGCGACACCTTCCTCGACGACCAGGTGATCGACCACCACTTCGCCTACTACCTGGGCATCAACCACGTCCTCGGCCTGATCGGTGCCCTCGGCTCCCAGCAACTCGCCGACGAGGCCCTGCTGCTGGCCGCGCTGCGCCGGTTCCTCGCCGGACCGGCCGCCCGCGCCACCGGCTCCACGCTGCCCGCGCTGCTGCTGGACGCCCCCACCCTGCCCTGCAAGGCCAACCTGCTCACCCGGCTCAACGGCATGGACGAACTGGTCGGCCCGGTCGCCACCCAGTCCGTCTACGTCGACATCCCCAACCCGGTGGCCGGCGCGTGACGACGCCCGACGACCCGTCCGGCTGGGGTGCCATGCCCACCCCCGCCGGCGAGTTCCGGCTCCGCCCGGTCCGGCTCCCCGCCGACCTCGCGCTGCTCGTCCGCTGGATGAACGACCCCGAGGTCGACGCCTTCTGGGAGCTCGCCGGCCCGCAGGCGGGCACCGAACGGCACGTCCGGGCCCAGCTCGACGGCGACGGGCGCAGCGTGCCCTGCCTCGGCCTGCTCGACGACGCCCCGATGAGTTACTGGGAGGTCTACCGGGCCGACCTCGACCCGCTCGCCGCGCACTACCCCGCCCGGCCGCACGACACCGGCCTCCACCTGCTGCTCGGCCCGGCGGCCAGCCGCGGCCGGGGCCTCGGCGCCACCCTGCTGGCCGCACTGGCCGCCCGTGTCCTGCGGGAACGTCCGCGGTGCGATCGGGTGGTAGCCGAACCCGACGTCCGCAACCGGCGCTCGGTCCGGACCTTCGAACGGGCCGGGTTCCGGCTCGCCGCCGAACTCGACCTGCCCGGCAAACGCGCCGCGCTGATGGTCCGCGACCGGCTCCCGGATCCCACCCTCCGCCTCCCGGACCCCGTCACGTCCCACGGCCCGGACCTCGTCACGTCCCACGGCCCGCACCCCGTCACCTCCGGCGGCCCGGACGCCGCGGCGTCCCGCCCCGCGCCCGGACCCGCACCCCGTCAACCCACGCATCCCGCCTAGGACACCTCCCGACTCATGGACACCCCAGCAGCCCCGCCCGAGCCGTACGACCTGCTCGGCGTCGGCATCGGCCCGTTCAACCTCTCGCTCGCCGCGCTCGCCGAACCCGTGCCCGGCCTGCGCACCCTCTTCTGCGACCAGCGACCGGAGTTCCGCTGGCACCCCGGCATGCTGGTCGACGGTGCGCGGATGCAGGTGCCGTTCCTCGCCGACCTGGTCTCGCTGGCCGACCCGACCAACCCCTGGTCCTTCCTGAACTACCTGCGCGAACAGGACCGGCTCTTCCCGTTCTACTTCACCGAACGCTTCCAGCTCACCCGCCGCGAGTACGACCACTACTGCCGCTGGGCCGCCGGCCGGCTCGCCAACTGCCGCTTCGCCACCGAGGTCACCGCCCTGCACTGGGCAGGCGACCGGTACCGCGCCGAACTGCGGGAGACCGCCACCGGCCGGTCGACCACGGTCGAGGCGTACCACCTCGTGCTCGGCGTCGGCACCCGGCCGGTCCGCCCCGAGGCCTTCGCCGCGCTCGACGGCCACCCCGGAGCCTTCCACTCCGCCGACTACCTCGACCGGCGCGACGGGCTGTCCGGGGCCCGGGACATCACCGTGGTCGGCAGCGGCCAGTCCGGTGCCGAGGTCTTCCTCGACCTGCTGCGCCGCCACGACGGCGACGGGGTCCGGCTGCGCTGGCTCACCCGCACCCGGGCGCTCGCGCCGATGGAGTACTCCAAGCTCGGCCTGGAACACTTCACCCCCGACTACACGCGGTACTTCCACGGCCTGCCCGCAGCCGTGCGGGGCGCCCTGGTCGAGGCGCAGTGGCAGCTGCACAAGGCCGCCTCCGCCGAGACCCTCGCCGAGATCCACGATCACCTGTACGAGCGGACCGTGGGCCGGCCGATCGACGCCGCCCCGGTCGACATCACCCCCGGCACCGCCGTCACCGACGCCCGGCCCGGTCCCTGCGGGGGACTCGAACTCCGCTGCCGGCACACCGACTCCGGCGCCGAGCACGTCCTGCGGACCGACGCGGTGGTGCTCGCCACCGGCTACCGCGCCGCCCGCCCCGCCGCCCTCGAACCCCTCTCCCACCTGATCGACTGGGACGAGGACGGCCGCTACCGGGTCGACCTCTCCCACCGGGTGGCCACCCTCCCCGAGGTGACCGGCGGCCTCTACGTGCAGAACGCCGAACTGCACACCCACGGCGTCGGCACCCCCGACCTCGGGCTCGGCGCCCACCGGGCCGCGGTGATCCTCAACGCCGTGACCGGCCGGACCGTCCACCGGTTGCCCGCCCGCACCGCCTGGACCGGCTTCGCGCCTCCCGCCGGAGCCCGGCGCCCTCCCGCCGTTGACCCCCGCACCGGTGACCCCCGCACCGGCGCCGACCGCGCCCCCGCCGACCACGTCCCCGCCGTCCCCCGACCCCAGGAGCCGACCCGTGCCGCAACCGCCGGCCGCTGAACCGCCGCTGTACCTGCCCCCGCAGCTCACCGCCGGGCACTGGCAGCGGGCCGGCCGCGCGCTGCTGGCCAAGATGCTCGGCGAGTTCGCCTACGAGGAGCTCATCACCCCCGTCGAGACCGGAACCCCGGTCCCGACGGGAGACCGCGCCGGGACGGGGGACCGCGCCGGGACCGGCGCCGGCCGCGACCACCTGCTCAAGCTGCCCGAGGCCGAGTACCGCTTCACCGCCCGGCGCGGCGCCTACGGGAGCTGGCTCGTCGACCCCGCCTCCGTCCGCTGCACCCGGCCCGACGGCCTCGACCCGCTGCGCTTCCTGCCCTACGCCCGGCACGTCCTCGGCCTGCGCGGCGACACCACCGGCCACCTGATCCGTGAACTCACCGCCACCCTGATCGCCGACGCCCACCTCCTCGCCACCGGCCTCACCGCCGCCGAACTCGCGGACCTCGGGCACACCGACCTGGAGGGCCGGCAGGGCGGCCACCCGTGGATCGTCCCGAACAAGGGCCGGATCGGCTTCTCCGCCACCGACGCCGCCCGCTGGGCCCCGGAGGCCCGCACCCCCCGGCCACTGCCCTGGATCGCCGTCCACCGCAGGCTCGCCGAGTACCGCGGCGTCCCCGGCCTGACCGACCCCGAGCAGCTCTACCGGCGCGAGCTGGACGACCCCGCCGCGCTGCGCGCCGCGCTGGGCCCCGACGCCGACGACTACCTGTTGCTGCCGGTCCACCCCTGGCAGTGGGACGAGACCGTCGTCCCGCTCTTCGCCCCCTGGATCGCCTCCGGCGAGATCGTCCCGCTCGCCAGCGACGGCGACCTGCGGCTGCCCCAGCAGTCGATCCGCTCCTTCTTCAACCGGAGCCGTCCCGACCGCTGCACCGTCAAGCTGCCGCTCGCCGTCCTCAACACCCTGGTCTGGCGCGGCCTGCCGACCGAGCGGACCCTGGCCGCGCCCGCCGTCACCGCCTGGATCCACGGACTGCGCGACGCGGACCCGTTCCTGCGCGAGGAGTGCCGGGTGGTGCTCCTCGGCGAGATCGCCTCCGTCACGGTCGACCACCCGCTCTACCGCGAGCTGCCGGAGGCGCCGTACCAGTACAAGGAACTGCTCGGCGCGATCTGGCGCGAACCGCTCGGCCCCGCCCTGGACCCGGGCGAGCACGGCCGCACCCTGGCGGCCCTGCTGCAGACCGGCACCGACGGCCGGGCGCTCGTCGCGGAACTGGTCGCCCGCTCCGGGCTCACCCCCGCCGAGTGGACCGGCCGGCTGTTCGCCGCGATGCTGCCGCCCCTGCTGCACTTCCTCTACCGGTACGGGCTGGTCTTCTCCCCGCACGGCGAGAACGCCATCGTCGTCTTCGACGAGCACGACGTGCCGGCCCGGCTGGCGGTCAAGGACTTCGTCGACGACGTCAACCTGAGCGACCAGGACCTGCCCGAACTCCGGGGCCTGCCCGCCGAGGTGGACTCCGTACTGCTGCGCGAGGACCCTCCAGGCCTCTGCCAGTTCCTGCACTCCGGGCTCTTCATCGGCGTCTACCGGTACCTGGCGCCGCTGCTGGAGGCGCAGGCCGGACTGCCCGAGGCGGAGTTCTGGGCGCTGCTGCGCGCCGAGGTCCTCCGGTACCAGGAGCGCTTCCCCGACCTGGCGGAGCGGTTCGCGCTCTTCGACCTGTTCCTGCCGCGGATCGACCGCCTCTGTCTGAACCGCAACCGGCTGTTGCTGGACGGCTACGGAGACCGCCCGCACCGCCCGCACGCGGCCCGGCACGGCACCGTCCCGAACGCGCTCGCGGAAGGGGGAACGGTGCAGCTGCCCGGCCGACGGGGCCGGATTGTCACCCCCGCCCCGTAGGCTGGGACGGTCATGACGAACGACTCCGAATCCCAGGTCCCCGCCGAGGACGCCGCCGACGGCGTCGACTCCGCGGACACCCCGGACGCCCCGGTCGAGGCCGTCCCCCGGTCCCGCATCCCCGAGCTGCTGCACGCCGCGGTGGCCTCCGTCGGCGGCGTCGAGCGCCCCGGCCAGCTCCGGATGGCCGAGGCCGTGGCCGACGCCGTCGACAACGGCGAACACCTGCTGGTCCAGGCCGGCACCGGCACCGGCAAGTCCCTCGCCTACCTGGTGCCGGCGCTCGCCCACGGGGACCGCGTGGTGGTCGCCACCGCCACGCTGGCGCTCCAGCGCCAGCTGGTCGAACGGGACTTGCCGCGCACCGTGGAGGCCCTGCACCCGGTGCTGCGCCGCCGCCCGCTGTTCGCGATGCTCAAGGGCCGCTCCAACTACCTCTGCCTCCACCGGGCCAACGAGGGCACCCCGGGCGACGAGGGCGAGGGCCTCTTCGACCCGGTGGAGGCCCTGGGCGGCCCCACCGGCAAGCTCGGCCAGGAGGTGCTCCGGCTGCGCGACTGGGCCGACGAGACGGAGACCGGCGACCGGGACGACATGAGCCCCGGCGTCTCCGACAAGGCCTGGGCCCAGCTCGCGGTCACCTCCAAGGAGTGCCTGGGCGCCACCCGCTGCGCGTACGGGCAGGAGTGCTTCGCCGAGAAGGCCCGCGAGCGGGCCAAACTCGCGGACGTGGTGGTCACCAACCACGCGATGCTGGCGATCGACGCCATCGAGGGTGCGCCGGTGCTGCCCGAGCACGAGCTGCTGATCGTCGACGAGGCCCACGAACTGGTCAACCGGGTCACCGGCGCGGCCACCGCCGAGCTCACCGTCGGCGCGGTGAACCGCGCGGTCAAGCGGGCCGCCCGGCTGGCCAACGAGAAGGCGGTGGACGCGCTCCAGGCCGCGGCCGAGAACTACCACGGCCTGATGGAGACCGCCCAGCCCGGTCGGGTCGAGGAACTGCCCGAGTACCTGGCGTACGCGGTCACCGCGATCCGGGACGCCTCCCGGCAGGTGATCACCTCGCTCGGCGAGACCAGGGACAAGGCGCTCACCGACGAGGACGCCGTCCGCAAGCAGGCGATGGCCGCCGCCGAGACGCTGCACGAAACCGCCGACCGGCTGCTCCGGGACTCCGAGTACGACGTGGTCTGGATCGAGCGCAGCGACCGTTTCGGCCTGGGCACCGCCTCGCTGCGGGTCGCCCCGCTGAGCGTCTCCGGACTGCTGCGCGAGGGCCTGTACAAGGAGCGGTCGGTGGTGCTCACCTCGGCCACGCTCAAGCTCGGCGGGGACTTCAACGGCGTCGCCGCGTCGGTCGGCCTGCCGTCCGACGCGCGGCTGCCGGACGCGCGCACGCCGGGCGACAACCCCGGTGCGGCCGGCTCCGGCGCTGCTTCAGGTTCCGGCTCCGAGGACGAGCCGGTGCCGCACTGGCGGGGCATCGACGTCGGCTCGCCGTTCAAGTACCCCAAGCAGGGCATCCTGTACGTCGCCCGGCACCTGGCCGACCCGGGGCGGGACCCGGAACGGCCCGACATGCTGGACGAGCTGACCGAGCTGATCGGCGCTGCGGGCGGGCGGACGCTGGGCCTCTTCTCCTCGATGCGCGGCGCCCAGACGGCCGCCGAGGCGCTGCGGGAGCGGCTCGACAACCGGATCCTGCTCCAGGGGGAGAACACCCTGGGCGAGCTGATCCGCGAGTTCGCCTCGGACGCGACCACCTGCCTGTTCGGCACGCTCTCGCTCTGGCAGGGCGTGGACGTGCCCGGTTCGGCCTGCCAGCTGGTGGTGATGGACCGGATCCCGTTCCCGCGCCCGGACGACCCGCTGATGAGCGCGCGCCAGAAGGACGTCGAACAGCGGGGCGGGAACGGCTTCATGGCCGTCGCGGCCACCCACGCGGCGCTGCTGATGGCGCAGGGCGCGGGCCGGCTGGTGCGCGCTGCGGAGGACCGGGGCGTGGTGGCGGTCCTCGACCCGCGGGTGGAGACCAAGCGGTACGGCAGCTTCTTCCGGTCCTCGATGCCGGAGTTCTGGTACACCACCGACCGCAACCAGGTGCGCCGCTCGCTGGCGGCGATCGATGCCGCTGCGGCCCCGATCAGGCCGGTGGCCGAGCGGGGCTGAGGAGGTCCGCGAAGGGCTGCTCCCGGGGCGCGCCCGTTCCGGGGCGGGGCCCGCGGCTCCCCCGGGGACGACGGAGGGGCTCCGCGCGGTGTCGCGTGGAGCCCCTTCCCGTAGGCCGTTCCCCCGTCGGTTCGTTGATGCGCCGGCGCGCCGGTCCTTTCGGTCCCGTCGCTCCCGGCCGGTGGTCAGAGTCGGCGGAGGACCGCCACGACCTTGCCCAGGATGGTCGCGTTGTCGCCGTTGATCGGCTCGTACGCGGGGTTGTGCGGCATCAGCCAGATCCGGCCGTCCTCACGCTTGAGACGCTTGACGGTGGCCTCGCCGTCGATCATCGCGGCCACGATGTCGCCGTTCTCGGCGACCGGCTGGCGGCGGACCGTGACCCAGTCGCCGTCGCAGATGGCCGCCTCGATCATCGAGTCGCCGCGCACGGTCAGCGCGAACAGCTCGCCCTCGCCGACCAGCTGGCGCGGCAGCGGGAAGACGTCCTCGACCGTCTGCTCGGCCAGGATCGGCCCGCCGGCGGCGATCCGACCGACCAGCGGGACGTACGAGGTGGACGGCCGGCCGGCCGTCTCGGCGGTGTTCGGGCGGGCCACCTCCACGCCGCGGACCTCGTAGGCGCGCGGGCGGTGCGGGTCGCGCCGGAGGAATCCCTTGCGCTCCAGCGCCATCAGCTGGTGGGCGACCGAGGAGGTGCTGGACAGGCCGACGGCCTGACCGATCTCCCGCATCGACGGCGGGTAGCCCCGGCGCTGGACCGAGTCCCGGATGACCTCGATCACCCGGCGTTGGCGTTCGGTGAGTCCCGCCTCGTCGGTGCGGATCCCGGGAGGTCGGCCGGGCATCGAACGGGTCGGCGCCGGGTGGGCGTCGTCCAGCGCGGGGGAGTGTTCGACCGGCTGGTCCGGAACGCGGCCCACGCCGGAAAGGCCCGGGCCGGAGAGGCGGTGTTCTTCGCTACGGTCCATGCTGATGTCCACACTCTGCTGATTCGTGGTGCGCTGCCCCACCTTGAGCTGGGAGTGTTCCTGCACCGGGATGGTGTTGGTTTCGACGGTGTTCATGGCTGCCCCTCTCGACGGCTGTCCTCTCCCTTTTTCCAGCCCAACGCACCTCGTATCGAAAGGTTGCGCCAAACACACGTTCGAGTGAATTATTCGGGAGTTGGCTGACTCGATCAAGGCTTTGTTGTACATCGATTAAATGTTCGAGCCGAAGTCGGCTCAGGCAGTTTAGTCCGGGCCGACACGCCAGCGCCTCTGGATCCGCCTCAGACCTACATGTAGTGGCTACAGTCCTCTCCGTGACCCAGAACTTGTGGTTGAGACCTCAGGATCGGGTTGCCTCGGGTGCCCCGGGATCGCATAGACTCGACTCAGTCCGCACGTCCTGCCAAGGAGGGATCCTCAGGTGCACTGCCCCTTCTGCCGGCACTCCGACAGCCGTGTCGTCGACAGCCGGACCACCGAGGACGGCAGCTGTATCCGCCGCCGTAGGCAGTGCCCGGACTGCGGCCGCCGTTTCACCACGGTGGAGACCGCCGCCCTGATGGTCATCAAGCGCAGCGGTGTCACCGAGCCGTTCTCCCGGGAGAAGGTCATCTCCGGAGTCCGCAAGGCCTGCCAGGGCCGCCCGGTCACCGAGGACGCCCTCGCCCAGCTCGGCCAGCGGGTCGAGGAGTGCGTGCGCGCCACCGGCAACGCCGAACTCACCACCCATGACGTCGGGCTTGCCATACTCGGCCCGCTCAAGGAGCTCGACGTCGTCGCCTACCTGCGCTTCGCCAGCGTCTACCAGGCGTACGACGGGCTCGAAGACTTCGAGGCCGCCATCGCGGAACTCCGCGCCGAGCAGCCCGCCCCCGAGGCGGACGGCACCTGCGTGCCCGTCCCCGCCGCCGCGCCCTAGCGGCCCGGCCCCATCACCGGCCCCTTCCGGGGTCGGCAGCAACCCGACGGCCCCCCGGGGCCGACGTGTGCCCGAAAACGGCGCACAGACCATGACAAAACGTGCACGGCCAGTCGGGGGACCCGTCTGTCCGCGCATCGGAACAGCGAACCGGTCGTGCCCGGATTTTTCGGTGCACTCCGGGCGTTTGCCCAACCAGGAGGAGGAGCGAGAAGTGACAGACACCACGAGCGGTTCCGCACGAGGGTCGAAGTCCGACAGGACCGGGGCCAAGGGTGCCGGCAAGGCGTCCAAGGGCGGCCTTCGGATCGAGCGCATCCACACCACTCCTGGCGTGCACCCCTACGACGAGGTCCGCTGGGAGCGGCGCGACGTCGTCATGACCAACTGGCGCGACGGCTCGATCAACTTCGAGCAGCGCGACGTGGAGTTCCCCGACTCCTGGTCGGTCAACGCCGTGAACATCGTCACGTCCAAGTACTTCCGCGGCGCCGTCGGAACCCCGCAGCGCGAGTGGAGCCTCAAGCAGATCATCGACCGCGTGGTGCTCACCTACCGCGCCGCCGGTGAGAAGAACGGCTACTTCGCCGGCCCGGACGACGCCGAGGTCTTCGAGCACGAGCTGACGTACGCCCTCCTCCACCAGGTGTTCAGCTTCAACTCGCCGGTCTGGTTCAACGTCGGCACCAAGCAGCCCCAGCAGGTCTCCGCCTGCTTCATCCTGGCCGTCGACGACTCCATGGAGTCGATCCTCGACTGGTACAAGGAAGAGGGCATGATCTTCAAGGGCGGCTCCGGCGCCGGCCTCAACCTCTCCCGGATCCGGTCGTCCAAGGAACTGCTCTCCTCCGGCGGCAACGCCTCCGGCCCGGTCTCCTTCATGCGCGGCGCCGACGCCTCCGCCGGCACCATCAAGTCCGGCGGCGCCACCCGCCGCGCGGCCAAGATGGTCGTCCTCGACGTCGACCACCCGGACGTCGAGGCCTTCATCGAGACCAAGGTCAAGGAGGAGGAGAAGATCCGCGCCCTCCGCGACGCGGGCTTCGACATGGACCTCGGCGGGGACGACATCACCTCCGTCCAGTACCAGAACGCCAACAACTCCGTCCGGGTCAACGACGAATTCATGACCGCCGTCGAGAACGGCACCGAATTCGGCCTGCGCGCCCGGATGACCGGCGAGGTCATCGAGACCGTCGACGCGAAGAAGCTCTTCCGCAAGATGGCCGAGGCCGCCTGGGCCTGCGCCGACCCCGGCATCCAGTACGACTCCACCATCAACAGCTGGCACACCTGCCCGGAGTCCGGCCGGATCAACGCGTCCAACCCCTGCTCCGAGTACATGCACCTGGACAACTCCAGCTGCAACCTCGCCTCGCTGAACCTGATGAAGTTCCTCCGCGACGACGACTCCTTCGACGCCGAGCGCTTCGCCAAGGTCGTCGAGCTGGTCATCACCGCGATGGACATCTCCATCTGCTTCGCCGACTTCCCCACCGAGAAGATCGGCGAGACCACCCGCGCCTTCCGCCAGCTCGGCATCGGCTACGCCAACCTCGGCGCCCTGTTGATGGCCACCGGCCACGCGTACGACAGCGAGGGCGGTCGCGCCCTGGCCGGCGCCATCACCTCCCTGATGACCGGCACCGCCTACCGCCGCGGCGCCGAACTCGCCGGCGTCGTCGGCCCGTACGACGGCTACGCCCGCAACGCGGCCCCGCACCAGCGGGTCATGAAGCAGCACGCGGACGCCTCGCTGGCCGCCGTCTCCCGCGACGTCCTCGACGCCCCCGTCTGGGCCGCCGCGAACGAGGCCTGGCAGGACGTCCTCCGGATCGGCGCGCAGAACGGCTTCCGCAACGCCCAGGCCTCGGTGCTCGCCCCGACCGGCACCATCGGCCTGATGATGGACTGCGACACCACCGGCGTGGAGCCCGACCTCGCGCTGGTCAAGTTCAAGAAGCTGGTCGGCGGCGGCTCGATGCAGATCGTCAACGGCACCGTCCCGCGCGCCCTCAAGCGCCTCGGCTACCAGGCCGAGCGGATCGAGGCGATCGTCGCCCACATCTCCGAGCACGGCAACGTGGTCGGCGCGCCCGGCCTGAAGACCGAGCACTACGAGGTCTTCGACTGCGCCATGGGCGAGCGCGTGATCTCGGCCATGGGCCACGTGCGGATGATGGCGGCGATCCAGCCGTGGATCTCCGGTGCCATCTCCAAGACGGTCAACATGCCGGAGGCCGCGACGGTCGAGGAGATCGAGGAGATCTACTTCGAGGCGTGGAAGCTGGGCGTCAAGGCGCTCGCCATCTACCGCGACAACTGCAAGGTCGGCCAGCCGCTCTCGGCCAAGACGAAGTCCGGGGACCAGGTCAAGGCCGACCAGGCCCCGGCCGCCGCCGCGGTGGAGAGGGTCGTCGAGTACCGCCCGGTCCGCAAGCGCCTGCCCAAGGGCCGCCCGGGCATCACCACCTCCTTCACGGTCGGTGGCGCCGAGGGCTACATGACCGCCAACTCGTACCCGGACGACGGCCTCGGCGAGGTCTTCCTGAAGATGTCCAAGCAGGGCTCGACCCTCGCGGGCATGATGGACGCCTTCTCCATCGCCGTCTCGGTCGGCCTCCAGTACGGCGTGCCGCTGGAGACCTACGTCTCGAAGTTCACCAACATGCGCTTCGAGCCGGCCGGCCTGACCGACGACCCGGACGTGCGGATGGCGCAGTCGATCGTCGACTACATCTTCCGTCGCCTGGCGCTCGACTTCCTGCCGTTCGAGACCCGCTCGGCGCTCGGCATCCACTCCGTCGAGGAGCGTCAGCGCCACCTGGACACGGGCTCCTACGAGCCGCTGGAGGCCGAGGAGGAGCTGGACACCGAGTCGCTCGCCCAGTCCGCTCCGGTGCCTCCGGCCCCGGTGGCAAAGCCGGTCGCCGCCGTCGCCCCGGCCGCCAAGGCGAGCCCGGCGCAGGCCCACAACTCGACCGAGCTGATCGAGATCCAGCTGGGCCTCAACGCCGACGCGCCGCTCTGCTTCTCCTGCGGTACCAAGATGCGCCGCGCCGGCAGCTGCTACCTCTGCGAGGGCTGCGGCTCCACCAGCGGCTGCAGCTGACACCGGGCGGGGTCGCGTCGGACGCACCATCCGGCGTGACCGAACCCGAAGCGTGATCCTGTGAGGGAGGGGCGCCGGCCCAGGGCCGGCGCCCCTCCCTCACGCGTGGTCGGTGTCCGTGAACCAGGCACCCGCCGGGCGTGGTTCGTCCGGTCGGAGCGGGGAGCCGGGGGGTGCCGACTCCCCGTCCCCACCGGGCGGGTGGCACGCACCGCACCTGCTCAGAGGGCCTTCCCGGCTGCCGGAGCGGCCCGGGCCCGGGCCTGCTCGATCTCGTTGATATGGGCCTCCGTCCACCGGCGGAGCGCGGTGATCGGCTCCGCGAGGCTGCGGCCGAGCTCCGTCAGGTCGTATTCGACCCGGGGCGGCACGGTGGGGTACACGGTGCGGGCGACGAACCCGTCGGCTTCGAGGACGCGCAGGGTCTGCGTGAGCATCTTCTGCGACACGCCCTCGATGCGCCGACTCAGTTCGGTGTACCGCAGGGTGCCTTCGAGGAGGGCGTCCACGACCAGAACGGTCCACTTGCCGGAGATGTGATCGAGGACCTGACGGGTCGGGCACTTCGCGGAGTAGACGTCGGCGGGCAGCCCGGACGACTCCACAGTGGTCTTCATGCGGGGAGAGTAACGCACTAAATAGTGCCCTCTTCCCGGCGGAGAGCGACTCTCCAATAGTGAGTGACATGACGAGTCCCACGATGTCCGTCGCGGAAGCGATCCGCACCCGCCGCACCGTCCGCCACTACCGGCCCGACCCGATCCCGGAGGCGGCGCTCGACGCGCTTCTCGATCTCGCCGTCGAGGCCCCCACCAGCTGGAACCTGCAGGACCGGTCGATCGTCGCGGTGTCCGGGGGCGAGGGCCGCGCCGGACTGGCCCGGGCCACGGGGGGCCAGCCCCAGCCGCAAGAGGCTCCGGTCGTCCTGGTCTTCGTCGCCGAGCCCCAGTCCTGGCGCGAGGACCACGGCGACGTCTACGAGCAGGCGCGGCGCAGCGGAGCGTGGAGCGAGGAGTTCGCCGCGATGTTCTCCGCCGCGGCCCGGGTGTTCCAGGAGGATCTCGACCGGCGGGGGCTGCTCCGGGAGTACGCGGTCAAGGACGCCATGATCGCGGCGTCCTTCGTGATGCTCGCCGCCACGGAGCTGGGCCTGGCGACGTCGCCCATGAACGGCTGGGACGAGGCGAAGGTGAAGAAGGTGATCGGGATCGACGACCGTGATGACCTGGCCATCGCCCTGTTGGTGTCGGTCGGCTATCCGGCGGAGGAGCGGCGCCATCCGGGCCGGCGTGCCCGGGAGCGCACCGTCTTCCGCGAGGCGTACGGGGCCGACGGGGCGGGGAGCGCCGAACGCCGGAAGTAGGCCCCGCGCCGGGATCAGGCCCTGCACCGGGATCAGGCCCCGCGCCTGGAGCAGGCCCCGCGCCGGAGTGCTCGGGCGCCTCGCGGGTGAGGTCAGCGCTGAAGGCGGGGCGAGGACGTCGTGTCCTCGCCCCGCCTCTTCGGTTCTCTTTGTCAACCAGGGTTGACGCCGGGCGAGTGTCAACCTAGGTTGACATCATGAGCGAGAGCGGAGAGCTCGCCGCTGCGGCGAGCAGCAGGGATCCGGCCGTGGGGTTGCGGGCGGTCCGTGCCCTGCGGGAGCTGGCGGACCGGCTGGAGGGCCTCCAGGTGGGGAACGCGCGCGAGCGGGGGTGGTCCTGGCAGGAGATCGCGGTGTGTCTGGGGGTGACCAGGCAAGCGGTGCACAAGAAGTACGCGAAGCGCGGGACGGTCGACGTGAAGGACGGGGATTGAGCCATGTTCGAACGATTCACCGAAGGGGCCCGGCGGGTGGTCGGCCGGGCGGGGCAGGAGTCCGCGGAGCTCCGGCACGGCCACGTCGGCACGGAGCACTTGCTGCTGGCGGTCCTGACCGAGCCGGAGGACCCCGCGGCGCGCGTGCTGATCGAGGCCGGGCTGGATCACGAGGAGGCGCGGCGAGCCGTCCGACGGCTCCTGGGGGAGGGGGACGACGCGCAGGCGCTGGCCTCGATCGGGGTGGACCTGGACGCCGTCCGGGAGGCGGTGGAGTCGGTGTTCGGGGCGGGCGCCCTGGACGCGCCGCCGGAGGACGGGTCGCGCCGGCGCGGGTGGTTCCGGTCGGACGGTCGGGCGGGGCGCAGGCCGTTCGGCGCGCGGGCGCGGAAGGCGATCGAGCTGTCGTTGCGCGAGTCGCTGCGGCTGAAGTCCGGTCACATCGCGGTGGGGCACCTGCTGCTCGGGGTGGTGCGGGAGGGCGAGGGGCTCGGGGCCCGGGTGATCGCCGCCCACGGGCTCGATCCGGTGGCCGTGCGGCGGGCGGTCGAAGTGGGGTTGGAGTGAGCGCGGAGTGACGGTGCGGTGAGCCAGGTGGACGGCTCGGGTGTGGCGCGGTGTACGGAGCGTTCGTGGACGAGACGGACCGTCAACTTGTCGGTTGAGCACATCGTCTGAATGGATATGATCGGCCGACTGCGTGTACCGAATCACCCGCCCGGAGACGTTTCGCGACGTCGGCCGGGCGGTCGCGCATTCGCCCCTCCCCGCTGCCGAGGACACCGCACCGATGACAGATCGCACCAGCCCCGACGGTGGTCCGCGCCGACGACCCGCCGCGCGTACCAAGGCCCTGATGGCGGCCGCCGCCCTGCTGGCGGCGGTGGCCGGACCGGTGGGGGTGCTGCGGGCGATGGACGCCGGGCAGCCGCAGACCGCCGCCGCCGTGTGCGCGGTCGCCGCACTGTGGCTGATCGCGGTCTGGCAGGCGGGAACCGCCACCGAGCGGGCCCGCCGACTGGGCGAGGAACTGGCCGGGCACGACGACGCGGCCACGGCGGCGCTCGTGGTCGCCGATGCGGCCAGGCAGGCCAGGACGGCCGCCCTGCAGCTGGCAGCGCTCCGGGAGACCGAGCGGGACGAGGCCCTCGCCGAGCAGGCGCGCGCCGAGGCGGACGCCGCCACCGCCCGGGAGGAACTCGCCCTCGCGCGGGCCGAGGCCGAGACGGAGCGGGCCGAGCGGGCGGCCCTGGACCGGCTGGCCGACGAGGTGCTCCCCGAGGTGGCGAAGCGGCTGCGGACCGGCACGTCCGTGGACGGCGCACTGGCCGCGCACCGCGACCACCCCCAGTACCCGTTGCTGCGCGCCGTCGCGGAGGAGATCGGCCGGGGCGAGCGGCTGCGGGCCGCCGCCCTGGCGGTCTGCGCGACCGCCGCCGGCCGGGTCCAGGCACTGGCCACGAGCATGCACGCGGAGCTGCGCGAGATGCAGCACCGGCACGACGAGGAGGTCCTCGGCGACCTGCTCCGGCTGGACCACTCCACCGCGCAGGCCGGCCGGATGGCGGACGGCATCGCGGTGCTCACCGGCGCCCGTTCGGGCCGCCGCTGGGCGAAGCCGATCGCGGTGGAGTCGGTGCTGCGCGGCGCGCTCGGCCGGATCGGCGCCTACCAGCGGGTCCGGCTGCACAACGCGAGCACGGCCGCCGTGGCCGGGTTCGCCGCCGAGGGCGTGATGCACGCGCTGGCCGAGCTGATGGACAACGCCACCACCTTCTCCGCCCCGCCGGCCGAGGTGCACGTCTACGTCGAGGAGGTCCCGGCCGGTCTGGCGATCACCGTCGAGGACAGCGGCCTGGGGCTCGGCGACAGCTGGCTGCGCCGGGCCGAGCGGGCCGTCTCGGCCGAGCCGCTCGACCTCGCCACGCTGTCCGCGGGGACCAGGATCGGCCTCGCGGTCGTCGGTGTGCTGGCCCGCAAGTACGGGTTGCAGATCTCCTTCCGGCCCTCGGCGCGCGGCGGTACCGGGGTGGTGATGCTGATCCCGCAGCAGCTCGTCACGCACGCCGCGCCGGAGCCCGCCCCGGCGCCCGTCGCATCCGAGCAGATCGTGCCGGCCGGCCCGCGCCCCGCGCTCACCCCCGCGCTCACCGCTCCCGCACTGGCCGCTCCGGCACTGGCCGCTCCCGCTCCCGTTACCCAGACCCCGTCGGCCCGGGTGGCGGACCGGACTCCGGACCGGGCGCAGGCCCCGGAGTCGCGGTCGGTGCACGTCCCGGCGCCGGTCACCGACAGCGGCCTTCCGCAGCGCCGCCGCGGTCAGACGCTGACCTCGGCCGCCCCGCCGGCCGAGCCCGCCGAGCGGCCCGCCCGCACCGGCACGGCGACCGCCGCCGCCCGGTTCGGCGCGTTCCGCCGGGCCGCCCAGCAGGCCGCGGGCACCGACGTGCCGACCACGGACCCGACCCCGGACCCGACCACGTCCGACGCTTCCCCCGTCACCGAGAAGGACTCCTGATGAGCAGCGCCACCGACCGCGACCTCGACTGGCTGTTGGAAAACCTGCTGACCGCCACTCCCGGCACCCGGCACGCCCTGGTGCTCTCCGCCGACGGCCTCAAGCTCTGCCACACCTCCGGGCTGAACGCCGACCGGGCCGACCAGCTGGCCGCCATCGCCTCCGGGCTGCAGAGCCTGGCGCACGGCGCGTCCATCGAGTTCGGCGACGGCAGCGGCGGCGTGCGGCAGTCGATGACCGAGTTCCACGGCGGCATCCTCTGCATCGTGGCCGCCGGTGAGGGCGCTCACCTGGCGGTGGTCACCGACGAGGACGCGGACGTGGGCGTGGTCGGCCACAACATGCACGGCCTGATCGAGCAGATCGGCGCCCACCTCAGCGCCCCGGCCCGGGACGACGCCCGGCCGGACGGCGGGTCGGGGGACGTCGTGACCGGTGAGGGTGCCCGGGCATGAGCGAGCGCGGGGGGAGCACCGACGGGCGGCCGGTCCTGCCGGGCCGGGACGACGAACCGGACCGCCTGTACACCATCACCCGCGGTCGCAGCCGGGCCCCGGAGAACGCCTTCGACCTGGTCACCCTGATCGTCGCCGAGCGAGAGCCGGCGCCGGGCATGCAGTCGGAGCACGCGCGCATCCTGCGGATGTGCGGGGCGCCGACCGCCGTGGTGGAGGTCGCGGCCGAGCTGGCCCTCCCGGTCTCGGTGGTGAAGATCCTGCTCGGCGACCTGCTGGAGGCCGGGTCGATCACCGCCCGACACCCCCGGTTCGCGCCGAACAAGGCCCAGCTGCCCGATCTCGACACGCTGAAGCAGGTGTTGCATGGACTCCAACGGCTCTGAAGCCCCGGACACCGCCACCACCCCGGACGGTGCCCCGTCCCCGTCCCCGTCCCCGTCCCCGGAGCCGGCCACCGACACCCGGCCGGCCCACCGGACGCCGCTGCGCCGCACCGCCGACAACGCGTTCAAGATCGTCGTGGTGGGTGGCTTCGGCGTGGGCAAGACCACGCTGGTCGGCTCGGTCAGCGAGATCCGCCCGCTGAACACCGAGGAGACCATGACCAAGGCGGGCGAGGGGATCGACGACCCCTCGGGCGCCTGGGGCAAGCGGTCCACCACGGTCGCGTTCGACTTCGGCCGGATCACGCTCTCCGCCAGCCAGGTGCTGTACCTGTTCGGCGCGCCGGGCCAGGAGCGGTTCTGGTTCCTCTGGGACCGGCTGTTCAGCGGCGCCCTCGGCGCGGTCGTCCTGGTGGACACCCGGCGGCTGGCCGACTCCTGGTACGCCATCGACCGGCTGGAGCACCACGGCACGCCGTTCATCGTCGCCCGCAACAACTTCGGCGAGCCGACCCACACCCTGGAGCAGGTCCGGGAGGCGCTCGACCTGCCGCCCGAGGTGCCGCTGGTGGACTGCGACGCCCGCGACCGGGAGTCCGGCAAGCGGGTGCTGATCGAGCTGGTCCGCCACCTGGCCGCCCGGGCCGAGGCCGAGGCGGCGGGCACCCTCGTCGCCGCCACCGCCACCGTCTATGAGGAGAGCACCCCGTGACCGAGCCCGCCGTCACCCCGCCGCCGGGCTGCCCCGCGCACGCCGGCGCCGCCACGCCGCTGTACGGGCCGCGCTTCCAGACCGACCCGGCCCAGCTCTACCGTGAGCTGCGGGCCGCGCACGGCCCGGTCGCCCCGGTCGAGCTGGCCGGCGGCGTTCCGGCCTGGTTGGTGATCGGGTACCGCGAACTGCAGTTGGTGACCGGTCAGCCGCAGCTGTTCGGCCGGGACTCGACCCGCTGGACCGGCTGGGCGAGCGTTCCGGCGGACTGGCCGCTCAAGCCGATGATGGCCCCGGTGCCGTCGATCCTGTACGCCGAGGGCGAGGAGCACGTCCGCCGCTCCCGCGCGGTCACGGACGCGCTGGCCGCCGTCGACCCGTACGAGCTGCGCAAGCACTGCGAGGAGCTCGCCGACCGGCTGATCGACGGGTTCGCCGGGCGCGGCGAGGCCGATCTGGTCGCCGAGTACGCGCACCGGCTGCCGCTGCTGGTGCTCTGCCGGGTGCTCGGGCTGAGCGAGGAGCAGGCGCCCGTCCTGATCGAGGGGGTGCTGGCCATGCTGGACGGAGGCCCGGACGCGCCGGCCGGCGCGCAGCGGCTGCTCGCCACCATGCTCGACCTGGTGGAGGAGAAGGCCGGGCACCCGGGCGACGACGTCGCCTCGCGGATGCTGGCGCACCCGGCGGGCCTGGACCACGAGGAGGTCATGCGGGACCTGCGGGTGCTGTTGATCGCCGGCCACCAGCCCACCTCGTACTGGATCTCCAACGCGATGCGGCTGATGCTGACCGACGAGCGGTTCGCCGCCTCCCTCTCCGGCGGCCGGCGCAGCATCAGCCAGGCGCTGAACGAGGCGCTCTGGGAGGACAGTCCGACGCAGATCTTCGCCGGGCGCTGGGCGACCCGGGACACCCGGCTCGGCGGGCAGCGGATCGCCGCCGGGGACATGCTGCTGCTGGGCTTCGCGGGGGCCAACGCGGACCCGTCGGTGCGGCAGGCCGACGGCCGTCCGGCCGAGGGCAACCGGGCGTACCTGAGCTACTCGTACGGCGAGCACGGCTGCCCGTTCCCGGCGCAGGAGGCGGCGGAGGTGATCGCGACGACGGCGGTCGAGGTCCTGTTGGACCGGCTGCCGGACCTGCGGTTGGCGGTGGCCGAGCACGCGCTGGTGTGGCGCCCGTCGGCGTGGGTGCGGGGGCTGGTGGCCCTCCCGGTGTCGTACACCCCGGGGTACGCGGGCTGAGGCCCGCCGTCGTGAGCAGGACCAGGACCGAAGGAGAGTTGTCACCGATGACCGCAGCCCCCGCCCCGATCGTCCCCGCCCCGATCGTCCTCGATCCGCTGGCGCGCGACAACGCCGCCGAGGGCGCGTTGCTGCGGGCCGCCGGCCCGGCGGTTCCGGTGGTGCTGCCCGGTGGCGTCGCCGCCTGGGCGGTCACCCGGCACGCGGCCGCCCGTGACCTGCTGACCGACGCCCGGCTGGTCAAGGACGCCCGGCACTGGGCGGCTCTCCAGCGCGGCGAGGTGCCGAAGACCTGGCCGCTGATCGGTCTGGCCGTGCCCGGTCCGAGCATGGTGACCACCGACGGTGCCGAGCACCGGCGGCTGCGTGTGCTGGTGGCGCAGGCGTTCACGCCGCGTCGGGTGGAGCTGATGCGCCCGCAGGTCGAGGAGATCACCCGGGGCCTGCTGGACACGCTGGCGGCGGGGGACCCCGTGGTGGACCTCAAGTCGGCGTTCGCCTTCCCGCTCCCGATGACGGTGATCTGCTCGCTGCTGGGTGTGCCCGAGTCCGACCACGCCCACCTGCGGGACCTGTACGAGCGGTTCTTCGGCGCCCGGCCCGACCCGGGGGGCATCCAGGCGACCGTCGCGAGCCTCAACGCCTTCGTCAACGACCTGGTGGCGCAGCGTCGTTCGGCGCCCGGCGACGACCTGGCCAGCGCGCTTCTGCTGGCGGACACCGAGGGCGGGGCGCTGACCGACGCGGAGGCGGCGGCCACCCTGCGGGTGATCATCGCGGCCGGCCACGAGACCACGGTCAACCTCATCGGCAACGCGGTCCGGGCGCTGCTGGCGCACCCGGACCAGCTGGAGCTGGTGCGGGCGGGGCAGGTCGGGTGGGACGCGGTGGTGGAGGAGTCGCTCCGCTGGACGCCGCCGACCAGCAACTTCCTGTTCCGTTTCGCCGCCGAGGACGTTCCGGTGGGCGACGCGGTGATCCCCCAGGGGGACCCGGTGCTGATCTCGTACAACGCGATCGGCCGGGACCCGCTCCAGCACGGGGTGACGGCGGAGCTGTTCGACGTCACCCGGGACCCGATCCGGCACCTGTCCTTCGGCCACGGCCCGCACGTGTGCCCGGGTTCGCCGCTGGCCCGGCTGGAGGCGGGGATCGCGCTTCCGGCGCTGTTCGAGCGGTTCCCGGGGCTGGCGCCGGCGGTGCCGGACGAGGAGCTGCGGCCCAGCGGCTCGCTGGTGGTGAACGCGCTCAAGGAGCTTCCGGTCAGGCTTTTCTGACGCGTCGTCGGGTGCGGGGCGGCCGGGCGCGCGGACGGCGTGGCAGGGTCACAACTGGGGCACGTGGTGGTGAAGACGGTACGCGCACCTTGGCGGCACGTGGCGGCTGCGTTAACGTCATCAGATCGGCCGTCCGCCGCGTCCATGCCGAAACCGATCTCCGGTACAGCGCAATGTCGTTCTGTCGTTTTGCCGAGCGTTTCACGCCCTGGCGAGGAGGACCGCATTGACCCCCACCCCGACCGTGCCGTCCACGCGTGCCCGCCGCCGTCTGCTCGCCCTGCCGGCGCTGCTGGCCGCGGTGGCGCTGACCGCGGCCTGTTCCAACAGCTCCGGTGGTTCGGACGGCGATGCCGACGGCGGGGGCAAGACCCTGTCCGGTGACTGTGCCAAGTACCAGCCGTACGCCGGACACTCGGGCAAGACCGTGACGGTCTTCGCGTCGATCCTCAGCCCCGAGTCGGACAACCTGGAGAAGTCCTGGGCGGAGTTCGGCTCCTGTACCGGCATCCGGATCAGCTACGAGGGCACCAACGACTTCGAGTCGCAGCTGCCCGTCCGGGTGAGCGGCGGCAACGCCCCGGACTTCGCGATCATCCCGCAGCCCGGTCTGCTGGCGCAGATGGTCAAGAGCGGCAAGGTGGCCAAGCCGCCGCAGCAGACCGTGGAGAACCAGGCGAAGTGGAGCCCGGTCTGGAAGACCTACGGCTCGGTCAACGGCACCTTCTACGCCGCGCCGATGAGCGCCAACATGAAGTCCCTGGTCTGGTACTCGCCGAAGTCGTTCAAACAGGCCGGCTACGAGGTTCCGAAGACCTGGGCCGACCTGATGGCGCTCAGCGACCGGATCGCCAAGGCCGGCGGCGGCAAGCCGTGGTGCGGCGGCATCGGCTCCGGGACGGCGACCGGCTGGCCCGCCACGGACTGGCTGGAGGAGGTGGTGCTCGGCTCGTACGGCGGCGAGGTGTACGACCAGTGGGTCAACCACCAGGTGAAGTTCTCCGACCCGAAGATCGCCGCGGCCATGAAGACCGTCGCCGACTGGATGCAGAACCCGGCCTGGGTCAACGGTGGGTACGGTGACGTGAAGTCGATCGCGACCACCACCTTCCAGGACGCGGGCGCGCCGATCCTGACCGGCAAGTGCTTCCTGCTCCAGCAGGCCTCGTTCTACAAGGCGCAGTGGCCCAAGGAGGCGACGATCGGTCCGGACGGTGACATCTTCGCCTTCCGGCTGCCGGCGGTGAACCCCTCGGTGCCCAACCCGGTCGAGGGCGGCGGGGAGTTCCTCACCGCGTTCGCGAGCCGGCCCGAGGTGCAGGCGGTGCAGAACTACCTGTCCAGCGCGGAGTGGGCGAGCAGCCGGGTGAGGACGGCCACCGGCTGGGTCTCCGCCAACCAGGGCGTGGACAAGGGCCTGTACACCGACCCGATCGACCGGCTCTCCGCCGACGCGCTGACCGACCCGGCGGCGACCTTCCGCTTCGACGGCTCGGACCTGATGCCGGCCGCGGTCGGCGCCGGGCAGGAGTGGAAGTCGCTCACCGCCTGGTTCGCCGAGGGCCAGTCGATCCAGAAGACCGCCGCCGACATCGACGCCGCCTGGCCGCAGTAGCCGCCGCCCGGGCCGCGGTGCCGCCGTCCGGCGGCGGGCCGCGGTCCGGGCGCTGTCGGAGGACCGCCCGTCGAGGGCGGTGCGGGGCCACCCACCCGCACCGCCCGTCCTCCGCCGGCCGGCCGGCCGCACGCAGCGCCGTGCCCTCGCCGGCCCGCCCTCCCGTCCTCCGCCCTCCCGTCCTCCGCCCTCCCGTCCTCCGGTCCTCCGGTCTCCGGTTCTCGGGTCGCCGACCCTCCCGCCTCCCGGACTTCCGTCCCGGCCCGTCGTTTCCTCCCTTTCGCCGACCGCAAGGAAAGGACGCCCAGCCATGTCCCTCCCCGCCTCCGCACTCGCCGACGGCGCCTGGGGCGACGCGGTGGTCAAGTTCGGCAACGGCTTCGGCGCGATCGCCGGCTTCCTCGGCATCCTGTTGCTGGTCTTCCTGGTCGCCGGCCGCGCCTCCGGCCGTCTCGCCCGCCCGCTGGCGGTCGCCGTCTTCCTCGGTCCGGCGGTGGTGCTGCTGCTGGTGGGCCTGGTCGCGCCACTGGTCCGCACCGTCTGGCTGAGCCTCCACAACGACGACAGCAGCCGGTTCGTCGGTGGCGAGAACTTCGGCTGGGCGTTCACCACGGACTCGCTGCACGAGGTGCTGGTGAACACGCTGCTCTGGCTGGTGATCGCACCGCTGGCGGCCACCGGGCTCGGTCTGGTGCTGGCGCTGCTGGTGGACCGGATGCGCGGCCAGGCGGTGTACAAGTCGCTGATCTTCATGCCGATGGCGATCTCCCTGGTCGGCGCGTCGATCATCTTCAAGTTCGTCTACGAGTCCCGGGACGCCTCGCAGCGGCAGATCGGCCTGTTGAGCCAGGTCGCCGTCGCGCTGGGCTGGGAGCACCCGCCGAACTGGATGCTCGCCCAGCCGCTCAACACCTTCCTGCTGATGGCGGTGATGGTCTGGGTGCAGACGGGCTTCGCGATGGTGGTGCTGTCGGCGGCGATCAAGGCGATCCCGGACGAGGTCACCGAAGCGGCCCGGCTGGACGGCGCGGGCGGGATGCGGCTGTTCTGGTACGTCACGGTGCCGATGATCCGCACGACGGTGGTGGTGGTGCTCACCACCGTGATGATCACCACGCTCAAGGCCTTCGACATCGTCCGCACCATGACCGGCGGCAACTTCGGCACCCAGGTGCTGGCCAACGAGATGTACTCGCAGTCCTTCGTGCAGTTCAACACCGGGCGGGGCAGCGCGCTCGCGGTGGTCCTCTTCCTCGCGGTGCTCCCCCTGGTGGCCTACAACATCGTCCAGCTGCGGAAGGAGCGTGGGGTGCGATGAGCGCACGGCGTGACGGCGGTCCCGTCCGGAAGGCCTTCTCCACCCCGGCGGCCTCGGTGTTCGTGATCGTGGTGACGGTGCTCTGGACCGTTCCCACGCTGGGCCTGCTGGCCACCTCGCTGCGGCCCAAGAAGGACGTCACCGCCGACGGCTGGTGGAACGTCTTCGTCCACCCGGACCTCGGCCTGGACAACTACCACACGGTGCTGTTCGAGGGCGGCTCCGGCGTCTCGACCGGTCTGATGCCGTTCCTGGTGAACTCGCTGGCGATCAGCGTCCCGGCCACCCTGTTCCCGCTGGCGCTGGCGGCGATGGCCGCGTACGCGCTGGCCTGGGTGCGGTTCCGGGGCAGCGACACGGTGTTCTTCGTGGTCTTCGCGCTCCAGGTGGTGCCGCTCCAGATGGCGCTGATCCCGCTGCTCCAACTGTTCTCCGGGGGCGCCCACCTGGGCTCGGTGACGCTGGTCCCGGCGCTGGACCTCGGCGGCACGTACGTGCCGGTCTGGCTGGCGCACACGATGTTCGCGCTGCCGCTGGCGATCTTCCTGCTGCACAACTTCATCGCCCAGCTGCCGCGCGACCTGATGGAGGCGGCGGTGGTGGACGGCGCCTCGCACTTCAAGATCTTCCGCTCGATCGTGCTGCCGCTCTGCACCCCGGCGCTGGCCTCGTTCGCGATCTTCCAGTTCCTCTGGGTCTGGAACGACCTGCTGGTCGCGCTGACCTTCGCCGGCGGTACGCCCGACGTGGCGCCGATGACGGTCCGGCTGGCGCAGTTGTCCGGATCGTTCGGGGGGCGCTGGGAGCTGCTGACCGCCGGGGCGTTCCTGTCCATCGTGATCCCGCTGGCGGTGTTCTTCGCCCTCCAGCGGTACTTCGTCCGCGGCCTGCTGGCCGGATCGGTCAAGGGATAGCCGGATCGCCCCCGGAGACGTTTCGATTCACGCCGAACGTGTCGGTCTCGTGGACACGGTCGGCACGGAACCGGTACACCGTTAAAGGCAGTTGGCCGAGGTGACGCAGGGGGCGGTCATGGCAGACGCAGGCATACGTTCGGGCCGGCGGTGGCGGCCGTGGGGGCGGAGGGCCGGGGGGCTGCCGGCGGCCCTGGCCGTGGCGGCGGCGCTGGTCTCCGGACCGGGGGCCGCACCGGCCGCGGCCGATCCCGCGGCGGCCGTGACGCTCACGCTCGGCACCACCGAGGCCGGTACGGCCACGGACTCCGCGGACTCCGGCTACCTCAACGCCTCGCGTTACGTGACCGGTTCGGCCGGTGGCACGGTCACCGGCCTGTCGGTGTTCGTGGACGCGGTGGACGCGGCGCCCAACAACCGCTACCAGGTGGCGATCTACCGGGACAACGGCGGCAGCCCGGGCAGCCTGCTGGTGAGCAGCGCCACCGGGACCCTCACGGCCCACGGCTGGAACACCGTCCCGCTGACGGCGACCCTGGCCGCCAACACGCCGTACTGGCTGGCCTACAACACCAACGGGACCAACGCGGCGGTCAACAACCTCCGGTACGTCCCCGGCGGCACCAGCGTGTACGGCAACGGCGGCCAGCCGTTCGGCAGCTGGCCGTCCGACGTCGGCCCGGTCACCTCCAGCGGCCTGAGCTTCTCGATCCACGCGACCTACACCGCCGACCCGGAACCGCCGACCACACCGCCGGGCCCGGGTCCGGGCGGGGAGGGCCCGATCCTGCTGGTCACCAGCCAGGCCAACCCGTACACCCGGTACCTGGCCGAGATCCTCAAGGCGGAGGGCCTCAACGCCTACCACCAGGTGGACATCTCCGCCGTCACCGGCCAGCTCCTCGCCGCCACCGACGTGGTGCTGCTCGGCGAGATGCCGCTCACCGCCGCGCAGGCGGACCTGTTCACCACCTGGACCGGCGGCGGCGGGCGGCTGGTCGCCATGCGCCCGGACCGGCAGCTCGCGCCGTTGTTCGGCCTCACCCCGGTCGCCGGAACCCGCTCCGACGCCTACCTGAAGGTGAACACCGGCGCCTCGCCCGGCACCGGGATCACCGGCGACACCATGGGCTACCACGGCGCCGCCGACCTCTACACCCTGAGCGGCGCCACCGCCGTCGCCACCCTCTACAGCGACGCCGCCACCGCCACGGCCAACCCGGCGGTCACCCTGCACACCGCCGGCAGCGGCCGGGCCGCCGCGTTCAGCTACGACCTGGCCAGGTCGGTGGTGCAGACCCGCCAGGGCAACGTCGCCTGGGCCGGGCGGCAGCGCGACGGAGTCGACGGCTACGAGGCCAGCGAGATGTTCTTCGGCACCGACGGCGGGCCCGACTGGAACGACCTGGACAAGGCGTTGATCCCGATCGCCGACGAGCAGCAGCGGCTGCTCGCCAACCTGCTCACCCGGCTGCAGTCCACGGCCAAACCGCTGCCCCGGTTCTGGTACTTCCCGCGGGACGTCAAGGCCGTCGTGGTGATGACCGGCGACGACCACGGGGTCGGCGGCACGGCCGGCCGCTGGGACGGCTACCTCGCGCAGAGCCCGCCGGGCTGCTCGGTGGCCAACTGGGAGTGCATCCGCGGCTCCTCGTACATCTACACCGACGACCCGCTCACCCCGGCCCGGGCCAAGGCCTACAGCGACCAGGGCTTCGAGGTCGGCGTGCACGTCACCACCGACTGCCGGCCCTGGGGCTCCGCCGCCGCCCTGCAGGGCTTCTACCGGGACCAGTTGGCCGGGTGGCGGGCCAAGTACCCGACACTGCCGTCCCCTTCGAGCAGCCGCACGCACTGCGTCGAGTGGGACGACTGGGCCACCCAGGCGAAGACCAAGCTGGCCAACGGGATCCGGCTGGACACCGACTACTACTTCTACCCGTCCGCCTTCACCAAGGACCGGCCCGGCTACTTCAACGGCACCGCGCAGATCATGCGGTTCGCCGACACCGACGGCAGCGTGATCGACGAGTACCAGGCCACCACCCAGCTCACCGACGAGTCCGGCCAGTCCTACCCGGGCACCGTCACCACGCTGCTCGACGCCGCCTACGGCGCCAAGGGCTACTACGCGGCGCTGACCGCCAACATCCACACCGACTTCGCCGCCTCCACCGCCTCCGACACGATCGTCGCCGCCGCCAAGGCGCGCGGTGTCCCGGTGGTCTCCGGCCGGCAGATGCTCACCTGGCTGGACGGCCGCAACGGTTCGGCCTTCTCCCGGCTGGCCTGGAACGGGAGCGCGCTCACCTTCGACATCACCGGAGGAGCCACCGGGCTGCGGGCGATGCTGCCGGTCGACGCCGCCGCCGGGACGCTGACCGGCCTCAGCTCGGGCGGCCGGAGCCTCCCGTACCGGATCGAGACGGTCAAGGGCGTGCCGTACGCGTTCTTCGACGGCGCGGTGGGCTCGTACACCGCGACCTACGGTCGCGACACCACCCCGCCCGCGGTCACCGGCACCGCGCCGGCCGGCGGGGCCACCGGCGTGGCGCCCGGGGCGGCGGTCCGGTTCTCGTTCGGCGAGCCGCTGGACCCGGCGAGCGTGACCGCCTCCACCGCGACCCTGCGCACCACCGCGGGCGGCGCCGCCGTGGCGGGCACGGTGGCCTACGACGCGGCGGCCAACGGCGTCGTCCTCACCCCTGGTGCCCCGCTCGCCCTCACCACCGGGTACACCGCGACCGTCCAGGGCGTGCGGGACAGCTCGGGCAACGTCCTGGCCGCTCCGTACGCCTTCTCGTTCACCACCGGGGGAGCGGAGCCGCGGACGATCGGCAACACCGCGGTGGGCTCGCTGATCGACGACACCGACTCCAACCACCTGAACGGCAACAGGGTGACGACCGGCGTCGCCCCGGTGGCGCTGACCTCGATGAGCGTGCACGTCGGACCGGTCAGCCCGGCGCCCAACAACCGCTTCCAGCTGGCCGTCTACACGGACGTGGGCGGTTCGCCGGGCACCCTGGTCGCCGCGACCGGGAGCGGCACGCTCACCGCCGACGCGTGGAACTCGCTGGCGGTGGACATCACGCTGAGCGCGGGCACGTCCTACTGGTTCGTCTACAACAGCAACGGGACGGGCGCCACGGTGAACAACATGAACTACTCGACCGGCGCCGGCGGGCAGGGCGCCTACAGCAACACGGTCGTGCCGTTCGGGACGTGGCCGGTGAACTTCGGGCCGGCGGTGAAGGACGCCTTCCAGTACTCGCTCTACGGGACGTACTGAGGAGATCCGCCGAGGGGGCGCCGAAGGGACGCGCTGAGGGGACGCGCTGAGGGGACGCGCTGAGGGGACGCGTTGAAGGGCGCCGAGGGGCGTGCGCGGAGGGGCTCCGCGAAGTCGGACCCGGCTCTGTCACAGGCGTGCGACAGAGCCGGGTCCGGTGTTTTTGAACTTGTTCAGAATGGTCTACAGTCGGCTTCGGCCGCGGCTCCTGACGCCTTCACCGGCGTGGTTCCGCGTGCCCGTCGGCGCCGCACGCCCCGTGCTGCCGCGTCGCTCGGCGGACCGCCCCGAGGGCGGCTTCCGCGTGCCCGCCCGCCCGATCACTGAGGGGGAACCCATGTCCGGACCCACCACGCCCGCCCCGGACGGAGCACCGTCCGGGGCGGGCTCAGGACCCGCAGCCGGCGCCGGCCCCGAGGCAGTCCCGGGCGCCGGTACGGGCGGCCGTACCGGCGCGGACGTGCTCCCGGGCGCGGTCGGCGCGGCCCCGCGCGCCGCCGGTGCGTGGGGTGCGGGCCCGGTCGCCGCGGCCGCGTACGGCCCCTACCCGGCGCCCGGCGTGCCGGTGCCGCAGCCGTTCCAGTGGCTGCGGCTCAGCGACCCCGAGCGGAAGTCGCCGGCCACCGGGCGGGCCCTGCTCGCGGCGCTGCTGACCGGCCTGCTGGCGTCCTGGTCGCTGATCGACGGGCTCGGCGTCAACCTGCTCCTCTGCGCCGCGCTCGCCACCGCGGGTGCCGGGCTCGCCGCCCGCGAGGCAGGGCGGCGGGTGCGCGGCTGGACCGTCCTGTGGAGTGCCCTCGCGGTCGCCCTGCTCGCCGTCCCGGCGCTGTACGAGGCCGGCTGGCCGGTCCTGCTGTCCACCGTCTGGGCCCTGGGCCTGGCCTCGCTCGCGCTGCACGGGGGGCGCCGCTGGGCCGGTGTCCTGCTCGCGCTGCCCGGCGTGCTGTGGAACCTCGTGCCCGGCCTGCGCTGGGCCCGGAGCGGGCTGCGAGGCGGCAGGGTGCCCGGCCGGAGCCGGGTGGTGCCGGTGGTCAAGGGAGTGCTGGCGGCCGCCGTCCTGCTGGCCGTCTTCGGCGCGCTCTTCGCCGGCGCCGACGCGGCCATGGCGGACATGTTCGAGAGCCTCACCCCCAGCGTGGACCTCGGCGAACTCCCGGTCCGCTTCGTGCTCTTCACGATCGGCCTGGTGACCGCGCTGGGCTTCGCCCACATCGCGGCGGGCCCGCGGCGCTGGGACCGCACGCCGGTCCCGCCGGGCCGGGCCCGCGGCCGGCTGGAGTGGGCCCTGCCGCTGGGCGCGCTCAACCTGATGTTCGGCGCCTTCGCGGTGGTCCAGGCCGTGGTGGTGCTCGGCGGCCGGGACTCGATCATGGAGAACACCGGGATGAGCCGCTCCGAGTACGCCCGCCAGGGCTTCTGGCAGCTGCTGGTGGTCACCGTGCTCACCCTGGTCGTGGTCGCCCTCGCCAAGCGCTGGGCGCCGCGCGGCACCGAGGCCGACCGTAGGCTGGCGCGGCTGCTGCTCGGCACGCTCTGCCTGCTCACCCTGACCGTGGTGGCCTCCGCGCTCGGACGGATGTGGTTCTACGTGGACGCCTCCGGGCTGACCGCGCTCCGGCTCTGGGTGCTGGTGGTCGAGGTCTGGCTGGGCGTCGTCTTCCTGCTGCTCATCGCGGCCGGCCTGACCCGCTCGACGGCCTGGCTGCCGCGCGCCGCCGTGCTCAGTGCGGCGACGGCCGCCGCGCTGTACGGGCTGATGGGGCCGGACGCGGTCGTCGCGGAGCAGAACGTGGCCCGCTTCGAGCGGACAGGGCAGATCGATCTGCGCAACGTCCGGAGCCTCTCGCTCGACGCGGTTCCGGCCCTGGACCGGCTGCCGGGCGACCACCGGACCTGCGCGCTGGACGTCCTCGCGGCCGGGCTCGCGGACGACACGCCCTGGTACGCCACCAGCCTGGCCGAGTCCCGGGCCCGGCGGATCCTCGCCGCCCGTCCGCCGGTGGAGCGTTCGGCCGAGGACGACGGGGCGTGTGCGCGGCTGGGACTGTACGGCGGCGACTACCGCGGCGAGCGCTGAGCCCCGGGCTCGGCGCGGGGCGTTCGGCGGGGTGCCTCGCGGGGCCGCTCGGCGGGGTCGGGCAGGAACCGGCAGGGAGAAGGCGTGCGGGCCGGCCGGGAGCGAACTGCTCCCGGCCGGCCCGTCATCTCCGGCGGTCGACGCCGGATCGGTCCGCGCACACCGTCCGGCGTCCGCCGATCAGGTGCGTGGTGCGTGGTGCGTGGTGCGTGAAGTGCGGTGCGGTGCGGGTGCGCCGCGCTCAGTGCATCGCGACGCCGGAGGCCTCCGTCGGCAGGTCGGAAGCCTTGGCCTTCACCACGAAGACCGCGACCACCAGGGCGACGGCCGCCAGCGCGGCGCCCGCGATGAAGCCGTGCGATATGCCCTGGGCGAGGACCTCGTTGGCCGCGCCGGTGCCCTGCGGGAACTCCTGCTTCTCCATCAGCCAGGCCTTCTGTTCCGGCGTGGCCGTGGCCATGAAGCCGGGCAGCTGGACCTTGGCCTCGGCGGTCGCGTAGTGCGCGAACACCGTGGTCAGGATCGACAGGCCGAGCGACCCGCCGATCTGCTGCATCGAGTTGAGCAGGCCCGAGGCGGCACCGGTCTCGTCCCCGGCGACCCCCGCGACGGCGAGCAGCATCACCGGGACGAAGACCAGGCCCATCCCGAAGCCGAACACGACCGTGGGGCCGAGGACGCCGTCCAGGTAGCCGCTGTCCGCGTCCATGAAGGTCAGCCAGGTGAGCCCGATGGTGACCAGCAGCGAGCCACCGGCCATGAACGGCTTCGGGCCGTACTTGACCTGCAGGCTCGACGCGAGCTGGGCGGCCACGATGATGGACGCGCTGATCGGCAGGAAGGCGAAGCCGGACTTCAGCGGGCTGTAGCCCAGCGGGCCCTGCACGAAGAGCGTGATGTAGAAGAAGATGCCGAACATGGCCGCGGCCAGGCAGAGCATCATCACCAGGCCGCCGGTGCGGTTCCGGTCGGCGAACAGCTTCAGCGGGGTGATCGGCTGCGCGGTCCGGGTCTCGATGACCAGGAAGGCGGCCATGAGCACCACGCCGGCCGCGAACGAGCCGAGCGTCAGCGGGTCGGACCAGCCGTCCGAGGCGGCACGGATGAAGCCGTAGACCAGGCCGACCAGTCCGAGTGTCGAGGTGAGCGCGCCGGGCACGTCGAAACGGCCCGCCTGGCGCTCCGACTCGGCGATGTGGCGCGGCGCGGCGAAGGCGATCAGGACGGCGATCGGCACGTTGACGAAGAAGACCCAGCGCCAGTCCAGGTACTCGGTGAGCACGCCGCCGGCCAGCAGGCCGATCGCGGCGCCCGAACCGGCCACCGCGGAGAACACCCCGAAGGCCTTGTTGCGTTCGGGCCCTTCCTCGAAGTTGGTGGCGATCAGGGCGAAGGCCGTCGGCGAGCAGATCGCGCCGCCGATGCCCTGGAGCGCGCGGGCGGCCAACAGCATGCCGCCGTCCTGTGCGAAGCCGCCGAGCAGCGAGGCGAACCCGAACAGGAGCGTGCCGGCGATGAAGACCCGGCGCCGGCCGAGGATGTCGCCCGCACGGCCACCGAGCAGCAGCAGGCCGCCGAAGGTCAGCGTGTAGGCGTTGATCACCCACGACAGGTTGGTCGTGGAGAAGTTCAGCACGTCCCTGATCTGCGGCAGGGCGATGTTCACGATGGTGGCGTCGAGCACCACCATCAGCTGCGAGGCCGCGATGACGGTCAGGGTGAGGCCCTTGTTCCGTCCTTGGCGGCCCTGCGTTGGAGAGTTCTTGCTGAGTGTGTCGGAGATAGCCAAGTTGATGCCCCCTGCTGGCTACTGCTTCGTGTACTTCGGACCCGGGGTCCGGAACGGTCCGGCGGCGTCCCGCGGACTATGAAGGAACGGAATCGTTCACTACTGTGGACGATAGCGTGGGCGTGATTATGAACGCAACCGTTCCCTAAGGTTGGTGACAATGAATCAGTTGGTGCGACGCCAGGCGGCGGTTCGGTCGACCGGCCGGGCGGTCGAACGGCCGGTCGAGAGGCCCGTCGAGCGGTCGACCGAGGCCGCCTCGGGACCCTGTCCCGTACGGATCGCGGCCGAGGTCCTGCGTCGACCGGTCCGGCGGCGGGGGAAGGAGTTGGAGACCGCGATCTTCGATGCGACGCTCGACCAGCTCACCTCCGGCGGGTTTGCGCGGCTGACGATGGAAGGGGTCGCCCAGGCAGCCCGGACCGGAAAGGCCGCGCTGTACCGGCGCTGGGCCTCCAAGGTCGAACTGGTCATCGACGCCCTGGACTCCACTCTGCCACGCCCCTCCGACACTCCGGACCTCGGGTCCGCCCGCGAGGAACTCCTCTACCTCGTCGAGAGCTTCGCCGCCGTCGTGCACTCCCGCTCCGGTGGTGCGATGCACGCGCTGATGGCCGAGTTGGATCACGAACAGGCCGCGCTGTTCAAGGACTTCATGGCCCAGCGGGTGATCGAACCGACCAAGGGGGTCATTCTGGACATCCTCCGGCGCGGCGCCGAGCGCGGCGACGTCCGGCCCGGCGCGGTCACGTCGATGGTCGCCGACCTGGCGCCGGCGATGCTGCTGTACCGGGTCAAGATCTGCGGCGGGCAGGTGGGCCCGGAGTTCGCGACCGAGCTGGTGGACGAGGTCATGGTCCCGCTGATGCGGAACTGAGGCCTGGGGCCGGGGTGCGGGCGTTCCCGGCCCGCCCCGCCCCGGGCCTTTCCGGGCCCTGCGACGGGTGGAATACGCTGGAGTCCGCCCAGCTGAACGGATTCCGACATGCCCATCGTCCCGCCGACGCACTCCGTCGAGCGCTCGCTCCGGCGGGCCGGAGCCAAGGTCGTGGCCGGCCTCGACGAGGTCGGGCGCGGCTCCTGGGCCGGGCCGGTGACCGTCGGCGCGGCCGTCACCGGACTGCGCCGACCGCCGGAGGGGCTGACCGACTCCAAACTGCTCACCGAGCGCCGCCGCGAGGCGCTCGCCCCGGTGCTCGCCGACTGGGTCGGCGCGTACGCGCTCGGTCACGCCTCGGCCCTGGAGTGTGACGAGCTGGGGATGACGGCGGCGCTGCGACTGGCCGCAGTCCGGGCGCTGGAGGCGCTGCCGGTGGAGCCGGACGCGGTGATCCTGGACGGCAAGCACGACTACCTCAGCGGCCCCTGGCAGGTGCGCACGGTGATCAAGGGCGACCAGTCGTGCATCTGCGTGTCGGCCGCCTCGGTGCTCGCCAAGGTCCACCGCGACGGACTGTTGGCCGAACTGGGGGAGGCGCACCCCGAGTACGGGTTCGCCGACAACGCCGGCTATCCCTCCCCGGTCCACCGGGCCGCGCTGGAGGAGTTCGGGCCGACCGAACACCACCGCCTCTCCTGGTCATATCTGGACGGACTGCCCAAATGGCGCCACCTGAAGCGGAGCCGACCCCTTCCCGGGGTGGGCGGAGCGGGTGCGGCGGAGCCGGTCGGCGAACAGCTGGCACTGGGTTTCTGACGGGGCGTCGGGGAGGGTCGGGGCCCGGACCGCGAGGTTCGCGGTGACCAACAGGTGGGGCGCCCGTGCGCGTCCGACCGGCATTTGATAGATATCCGGGTATGCCTGTCTTCCCCGAGGAGCCGGAGATCAGCGAGAGCCTCCCGGGCCCCGGCGTTCCAAGCCCCCGTGAGTCGGACGCACACGCCCTCCGTACGCCTGCCACCGGCAGCGCGAACACCGCCGTACCGTCGGCCGCCACCGCGTCGGCCCCGGTACCGGGCCCGCGTCCGGCACCGCCGCGTCCGGCACCCGCGCGTGCGAACCGTCCGGGGCCGCCGCCGCGCCCGAACCAGATTCCCAAGCCCACCCCGCCGCCCCCGCCGTCGCGGACCGCGTCGATCGAGATCCAGCATGTGCCGGCCACCGGGGCGGAGGCCCTGGACCGGGCCGACGAGACGGTCGACCGGCTGCTGGACTCCGGCCGTGACCCGGGAGACATCCTGGTGCTGACGGTCGGCGCGGCGCATCCGTGGCAACAGCACGAACTCACCTTCGGCGAGGAGCGCTACTGGGCGCAGCTCGCCGAGGGCGGCGACGTGTTCTACGCGGACGCCGACCTGACCCGCCCGGCCCGCCGTGCGGTCGTCGTCCTGGCCGTCGCTGCCGGCTCGGCCGGCCGCGTCGCCGCAGCACATGCCAAGGCACTCCAGCACGCGGACTCGCTGCTGGTGGTCTGCGGTGGCACCGCTCCCGCCCCGGCCGCCCTCGCGGGCGCCGGAGCACCGACCGGCGGCCGGCTGCCCGCCTGAGACCCTTCGGATCTTCGAGGCCCGGTACCGCTGGTGCCGGGCCTCGACGTTTCCGCGTGGCCGGCGCCACTTCCGGTCGGCGTCCGGACTCCCCGGCCGCCTCGCTCGGCCGGTGGGCCGGGGTGCAGGTACCGGCCCCGGACGGGCGGGTGGTCGCGTCAGCGGGTGCCGGTGCGGCGGGTCGGCTCGATCGCCGTGACCCGGGCGGGTGTCCACGGGTGTTCGGACTGGCGGGACCGCTGTGGCCGTTCGCCGCGCCGGGGCCGCTCGGGCGCCGCCTGCCGCAGTGTCCGCTGGCCGCGCTGGCCGTCGAGGGCCGAACGCGGGGGCAGTTCCGTCACGGTGTGGACCGGTCCGTCCGCCCATGAAGCCGCGTTCGGATTGCGCCCGCTCCGTCCGTCGCCGAGGATCTGCCAGCCGACCGGGGTCAGGGCCACGTACGCGCCGCAGCGCAGCCCGTGCAGGGTGGCCGCGTCCTGGAGCGCCCACATCCAGGCGCCGTCCTGCTCGGTCCAGCCGGCCGCGCCCTCCCGGCAGCTCAGCAGCACGGCCGTCCGGGTCGGGGTGGGAAGGCGCAGGTCGTGCGGGACGACCTGGCGCAGGTGCGTGAGGATCGCGTTGCGGTGGAGCCAGCCGTCCTCGTTGTGCGGGCGGGGTGCGAACGAGGCCGACCCGGTCAGCCGGTGCAGCGCGTCCAGGACCGCGACCACGACCGTGCCGGGCTGGGGCAGGTGGCGCTGGTGCAGCTCCAGCACGAACTCGCGCGGATCGCGGAGCAGTGGGATCCCGGAGGCCGTCCAGGTCTGCAGGTCGAGCACGCGTCTGGGCGAGGAGCTCCGGGCGAGGGGATACTGACCTCGGTCGATGCCGTTGATCACAATCCTCCTTCCCGACCCACGGGCGCGCGGGTACCTGCGTACGCCGAAGACCTGGTCGACGGGACCGGGTTCCGGGTACGGTCCGATTCTCAGGGTAGCCGGGCGGGAGCGGCAACGATGAAATGATGAACGCCGCCCGAAAGCCAACGTTCTGCCGGATATATTCCACGTTCGTGCGAGTGCTACCCGACTGCTGCCGGATCGTGATCCGGGCCGCCTGGGGGATGCCGCGAAGTGTCCCGCGCAACTCCGTCCCGCCTTTCCGCCGGTGGCGGCCCCGGCGGTGTCCGCCGGGGCCGGCCGCGTTCCGGTGATCTCCTTAATTACTCCATTCGGGTGATATGAGTCGATCGGCTCCGGACCGGCCGTCAGCCCTGCACCGCCAGCACCAGCGGCAGCACCGCACCGGCACCGGCCCGCCGCAGCAACCGGGCGGCCACGGTGACCGTCCAGCCGGAGTCGACCAGGTCGTCCACCAGCAGGACCGGCCCGCCCGCGGCCGCCACCGCCGCTTCCAGCTCCGGCGGCAGGACGAGGGCACCGGCCAGGGCGTTCAGCCGCTGGGCGCTGTTGCTGCGCGACCCGTGCGGGGGCTGTCCGGTCGCGTACTCGATCTGTCCGAGCAGGGGGAGCCGCCCGATCTCGGCGATCCGGGCCCCCAGACTGCCGACCAGCCGGGGCCGGCGGGACGAGGCCATGGTCACCACGCCGACCGGCCGGTCGAGTCGGCCGCCGTCGGCCGCGGCCGGGCCGGCCCAGCCGCCCGGACCGCGCGCCCAGTCGGCCAGGACGGTCACCAGGGCGTCCACCGCCTCGCCCGGGACCGGCCCGTCGGGGGCCTGGTCGGCGAGCAGCGCCCGCAGGCGGTTGCCCCAGCCGATGTCGGAGAGCCGGCCGAGGGCCCGGCCGGTCTCGGCCTGCTCTCCGGCCGGGATGCGGCCCTTGAGCGGCACGCCCAGCGCGTCCATCCCGGTGGGCCAGAGCCGACGGGGCTCGAAACCGACCCCGGGCCGGCCGAGGGAGGCCCGGGCCGCCTCCAGGGCCTCGGTCGAGACCTCCGGACCGTGCAGCGGTCCGGCGCAGTTGTCGCACCGGCCGCAGGGGGCGGCCTGCTCGTCGTCCAGCTGCCGGCGCAGGAACTCCATCCGGCAGTCGGCGCCCGCCGCGTACTCGCGCATCGCCCGCTGCTCGGCCTCGCGGGAGGCGGCGACCTTGGCGTAGCGGGCGGTGTCGTACTCCCAGCTCTGCCCGGTGGCCGTCCAGCCGCCCTTGACCCTCCGGACGGCGCCGTCCACGTCCAGGACCTTGAGCATGGTCTCCAGCCGGGCGCGGCGCAGGTCCACCCGGGGCTCCAGGGCGGCGGTGGAGAGCGGGCGGCCGGCTTCGGCGAGTGCGTCGATGGTCCGGCGCACCTGCTCCTCGGGCGGGAACGCCAGCGAGGCGAAGTAGCGCCAGATCGCCTCGTCCTCCCGGCCGGGCAGCAGCAGGACCTCGGCCCGGTCGACCCCGCGCCCGGCACGGCCGACCTGCTGGTAGTAGGCGATCGGGGAGCTGGGCGAGCCGAGGTGCACCACGAAGCCGAGGTCCGGCTTGTCGAAGCCCATGCCCAGGGCGGAGGTGGCGACCAGCGCCTTGACCCGGTTGGCGAGCAGGTCGGCCTCGGCGGTGCGGCGTTCGGCGTCCTCGGTGCGGCCGGAGTAGGCGGCCACCGCGAAACCCCGCTCGCGCAGGAAGGCCGTCACCTCGTCCGCGGCGGCGACCGTCAGGGTGTAGACGATGCCGGAGCCGGGCAGCCGGTCGAGGTGGTCGGCGAGCCAGGCCAGCCGGTGCGCCGGGTCGGGCAGCGGGAGCACGCCGAGGGTGAGGCTCTCGCGGTCGAGCGGTCCGCGCAGCACCAGGGCGTGCGCGTCGCCGGTGCCCGTGCCGAGCTGCTCGGCGACGTCGGCGGTGACCCGGGCGTTGGCCGTGGCGGTGGTGGCCAGCACCGGGACGCCCGGCGAGAGGTCGGCGAGCATGGTGCGCAGGCGGCGGTAGTCGGGGCGGAAGTCGTGGCCCCAGTCGGAGATGCAGTGGGCCTCGTCGACCACCAGCAGGCCGGTGGAGGCGGCGAGCTTCGGGAGCACCTGGTCGCGGAAGTCCGGGTTGTTCAGCCGCTCGGGGCTGACCAGCAGTACGTCGACGGCCCCGGCGGCGACCTCGGCCTGGACGGTGTCCCACTCGTCGGTGTTGGCGGAGTTGATGGTGCGGGCGTGGATGCCGGCCCGGGCGGCCGACTCCACCTGGTTGCGCATCAGGGCGAGCAGCGGGGACACGATGACCGTCGGTCCGGCGCCCCGGGCCCTCAGCAGGGAGGTGGCGATGAAGTAGACGGCGGACTTGCCCCAGCCGGTGCGCTGGACCACGAGGGCCCTCCGGTGGTCGACGACCAGCGCCTCGATGGCCGTCCACTGGTCCTCGCGGAGCGTGGCGCCCGGGCCGGCCAGCTCGCGCAGGACGGCCTCGGCCCGGGTCCGGACCTCGGCGCGGTCGGCGGCGGTGGCGGTGGTGTGGGTCTTCGGCTGCTGCATGGCGTCCATGTAACCCCGAGGTGCCGACAAGCGGCGAACGGCGGCCGGTCACGCGTGGGTGGATCGGGGCCGCATTTCATCATCTGTACTGCTGAACGGCCGTCAAATGTCCCCCTGGAGGGTGGTGCGTGTTGAGCCGAACGAGGGAGGAGTTATGCACAGGCGGGGTTTATCCACAGGGGAAAAAGAAAAATCCGGGGGCTCCGGTGAATTGCGCCAGTCTTCCGGCCATGAACAACGAACGCATCGCGCTCCCCTTCGGCGACGGCCCCGGCGGCCGGCCGATCACCATGCGGGGCCCGGCCGACATGGCCGAGCTGCTGCCCTACCTCCTCGGGTTCTTCCCCGACGACAGCATCGTCGCGGTCGGTCTCGGATCCCCGGACCTCCGCCAGGGCGGGGTGATCCGGCTGGACATCCCCGAGTCGCCGGAGGAGTGGCCGGCCGCCGCCGAGGAGACGGCCGACCTGCTGGTCGGGCTCTCCGAGCAGCAGGGCGAGCGGCCGGTCCAGGTCCTCCTCTACCTCTGTCAGGACCCGGGCCGTGATCACGGTCCGCCGACGGACGAGCGGCTGCGGCCGCTCGCCGAGCGGTTGCGGCTGGCCTTCGAGAGCCGCGGGGTGCGGGTCAAGGAGGCGCTCTGCGTCTCGGCCGGTCGCTGGTGGTCCTTCCTCTGCCGGCGTGACGGGTGCAGTTGCGATCCGGCGGGCAACCCGATCGGCAGCGCTCCCGGGCCCGGCCCGGTCGCGGTGGCTGCCACCGTCGCGGGCCTCGCCCCGCGCGGGAGCCGCAAGGAGATCGTCGCCGGGCTGGCGCCGGTCGGCCCGCCCGCCGCCGGCCCCCAGCGGCGGGCGATCGCCCGGGCCGAGGGCGGTCCGGCGGCGGGGCGGCGGCCGTCGCTCGACCGGGAGGAGAGCGCCCGGCTGCTCGACGGGGCCGTGGCCGCGTTCATGGCGGGCGCCGTCGAGCTCGACGAGGACCGGACGGCCCGGCTGCTGCTGGTGCTCCAGGACCGGGTGATCCGGGACCGCGCCGCCGAGTACGCCAGGCCGGGCGAGCTGGCGTCCGCCCAGCGGCTCTGGCGGTTCCTCGCCACCCGCTGCGTGCCGCCCTACACGGGCTACGCGCCGCCGCCGCTCACCCTGCTGGCCTGGGTCTCCTGGGTCGCGGGAGACACCGCCACGGCGCGTGTGGTGCTCGCGCACACGCTCCGTCTCGCGCCGTCCTACCTGCTGGCCCAGCTCCTGTACGAGTCGCTCAACGGTGGCTTCACGGTCGAACCGCTGCTGGCGAGCGTGGAGACGGAGCGCTGCCGCCGCACCGAGCGGGAGCGGACGTCGGCGGTGGGGCCGACCGTCGCTCAGGCTCAGGCTCAGGCCGACGGCGGGCGGGCCGGTACCGGTCCGGGTGGCGAGGCCCCCGATGCTGCCGGGCCGGTCGCGGTCGAGCCCGTGGAGGTCGAGCATCCGGACACCGAGTCTGCGGAGGCCGAGCCCGCAGGTGGGGAGCCGACGGACACCGGGCCGGGCGGGGCAGGAGCGGGTGACCCGGCGCCACCGGACCGGGCCGACGGGTCCGACCGGCCGGGCGGTTCCGCGACGGCGAAGGCCCGCCGCCGTCGCAGGCGTGGCCGCCGGGCACGGCCCGAGGGATCGTCGCCGTCCGGAGGAGCGAGCGGCCCGGTGCCCGGCGCCGCCCCGGATTCCGGGCATCCGACGGAGACCCCGCCCGAGCCGGCCGCAGTCGTCGCTGCGACCGGTCGGTCCGGCTCGTCGGACCTCGCGGGGCCGTCGGGCGCTGCCCGAGTGCGCGGAGGTCGGACCGGTGCGGAGCCGGTGCCGCGTCTCCTGCCGGGGCTGCCGGGGCTGCCGGGGCTGCCGGGCTGCCGCCCGGCGGAGCGACCCCGCTCCACCCGGCGGGCACGGATCAGCCGCTCCTCGCCCTGGGCGGCACCGGTCTCACCGACCCCCGCCCGTCGAGGCCGGTGCCGGGGCGTTCGGAGTGCGCCGGCCGGAGCCCGGACGTCCCGGTGATCCGGGAGCCCCGCGCGGGCACCGCCCGGTCCGGTCCGGGTGCCCGCCGGGCGCCGGGACCGGCCGGGGCTCGCCGGCAGGCGCGGCTACGCCTCGCCGCGGGCCATCGCGATCAGGCGGTCGAGCACCTTGCCGTCGCTGACCCGGAGGCCGTCGTGCTCCCACTCGTTGGTGATCCAGGTCCGCAGCCCCCGGACGGCCCGGGCGGTCGCCAGGGAGTCGGCCGTGTCGACGTACATGTCGTCGTGGTAGACGGCCGCCACCACCGGCACCTCGTTGGCGGCGAGCCGCGCCGGGTCGTACAGGTCGGGCCAGTCGGTCCGGGCGGCGAGCAGGTCCGCGGTCTCCTTCAGCGGTCGCAGCGCGGGGTCGGTGTCGAACATCCAGGGGTAGATCATCTCGCCGGTGAACAGCACCGGCGCGTCGGACTCCAGAGCGGCCCGGGCGTCGAAGGCCGGGAACTCCGCGCGGACCCGCTCGGCGGACCAGGCGGTGCCGGCGGGGTCCACCGAACGCTGGCCGTAGATCGACTCGTGCAGGACGGCGTAGAGCGGGCCCTGGGCGAAGGAGAGCTGCGCCTCGGCACCGGCCAGGAAGGTGTCGGAGAGCTCGGGGCCGTCGGTGCCCTCCACCCAGGCCTCCTCCAGCAGGTAGTGCAGGGTGCCGGAGCCGCTGCCGCTGCCGAGCAGCATGCCGAGTGCCTGGAAGGCCCGGACGGTGAGCAGCCCGCCGCCGGGCAGGGTGGCGGGGGAGTCGGAGAGGTGGGCGGCGATCCGCCGCACGCCTGCCACGTCCTCGGGGAAGCGGTCGTAGTGGCCCTCGTTCTTGCGGACGACCCGGGGGTAGGCCGCCCGGTAGACGTCGTCTGCGGAGCGGCGCAGCCCGGCGAGGCCACCCGTGACGAAGGCCTGGTCCAGTCCCTCGGGCGCGATCGAGAGGTAGGTGAGGGTGCAGAAGCCGCCGAAGCTCTGGCCGAGCAGGCTCCAGCGGCGGTCCTCGCCGAGCAGCCGGCGGCGGATCAGCTCGGCGTCCCGCACGATCGAGTCGGCACGGAAGTGCGCGAGGTAGTCGGCCTGCTCCTCGGCGCCACCGCGACGGGCGAGCGTCTGCCGGGTCGCGGGCGTGGAGCGCCCGGTCCCGCGCTGGTCGAGCAGGAGCACCCGGTAGTCGTCGAGGGCGCGCGCCAGCCAGCCGTCCCGGCCGAGCGGGCGGCCGGCCTTGCCTCCCGGGCCGCCCTGGAGGAAGAGCAGCCAGGGCAGGTCGTCGTCCTTCGCACGGCCCGGGGCGACCACCTCGCGGGCGTACACCTCGATCTGCTCGCCCTGTGGGGCGCTGTGGTCGAGGGGCAGCTGGAAGACGTGGTCGGTGCTGACAATCCCGGGCAGCCGGCTGGGGGTGGACATACAACTCCTCGGTCTCTGCTGGTCACAGCGATCGCGTCGGCCCCCACCGGGGTTGCCGGTGGCGGGGCCGCGATCCCCGCACCGTATCCTGGCCGCGGCCGAGCACCGGCCCGGCGGTCACTGTCCAGGACGGCCACCCGACGGACCGGGCCTCGACGGCCCGCAGGACGGCGGGGAGGCGGCACCGGACCGGTACCGGAGCGGAGTCACAGCGAAAGCCCCGGCGGGTCCGCGAGCACCGACGGCACGCACGTCCGGAATCCCGGGCGGGTACCGCGGTCGAAGCCGGCGGGCGTGACCTGTGGACGGTCTCCGGCGTTGACCCCGGGGGCCCCGGGCCCGGCACCACGCCCCGTCCGGATCCGCCGTCGGGCCGGAGTACCGTCCGGACGGTCGGCCGACACGGCACCCGTGCAGGTGGCGGTGCCGGCCCCGAGCGGCGGGGCGCGGAACGGACCGCCGCTCCGCGGCAGCGGTCCGCGCGGGGCACCGGCCGGGCATGACGTCACCGCCGCCGCGGGACGTCGGACCCGACGGCGCGCCGCGCGGGTCCGGTGAACGACCGGGCGCGACGGGACGCCCGGGAACGACGCGGAGCCGATACCGACCCGGTATCGCGCCCCGCATGGCACGGCCCGGTACCGGGTACGGCCAGGCACGGCACACCGGCCGGCGGAGAGGTCCGTCGGCCCGAGACACCACCAGCACGCGATCGAACATGCTCGCGGCCCACCGGCCCTGAACGGCCACCGGACCGCCGAGGGGAGGAGAGTCCGGTGACCGCGATGAGGCCACCACAGGCCATGCCGGCCGAGAGTGTGGTCGGCGCGCCCAGACCGGTCGGCCGACCGGATCCGGCCCAGCCCGGAGCGCCCGGCGGCCAGGCCCGGTCGGCGCCGCCGCGCCCGCAGCCGGCCGCCGCCCACCACGCGGTGCTCTGTGTCAACGCACCGGCGATGGCCGCCTCCGGGCCGGACGGCCAGCTGCGCGGGCACGGCCTGCACGGCTTCTACCGCTCGGGTGTCCGCGTGGTCGCCCGGATGGAGCTGCGGCTCGGCGGGATCGAGCCGCTCCCGCTCCAGGGCACCCTCACCACCGCGGCGCAGGCCCGCTTCCTCGGGGCCGTCCGGCTCCCCGGCGACCTCGACCCCGATCCGGCGCTCACCGTCGAGCGGCTGCGCCACGCCGACGGCGTCGAGACCGTGACGGTGCGGAACACCGGCAGCCGCGCGGCCCGGCTCCCGCTGGAGATCGCGCTCGGCACCGACCTCGGCCCGGTCGGCGAGATCGCCGCCGGCCACCGGCCGCCGGACCTGCCCGGCCAGGTGCAGTCCTCCGGGTTGCGCTGGGCGGGGCCCACCCACAGCGCCACGGTCAGCGCCCAGCCGTCTCCGCACGCCGTCCTGGCCGGCGCCGGTGTGCTGCGCTGGGACCTGGAGGTCCAGCCCGGGGCCCGCTGGTCGGTCGAGCTGCGGGCCGAACTGGAGACCACCCTGCCCGGCCCTCGACCGCCCGGCGGTCGGGGCACCGGAGTCCCGCTGCCCTGGGCCGAGCCCGAGGTGCGCTGCGACGACCCCCGGGCCGCACTGGTGGTGGCACGCTCCCTGGACGCCCTCGGCGGGCTGCTGTTCGCCGACCCCGACCGGCCGACCGACCTCTACCCCGCCTCCGGCGCACCCTGGCGGTTCGGGCTCGCCCCGGCCGACGCGCTCTGGGCGGCCCGGCTGGCACTGCCGCTCGGCACCCGGCTCGCCGCCGGCACCCTCCGGGCCCTGGCCCGCCGTCAGCAGCCGGCGCCCGTCCCCGGTCAGGGCGGTCACCGCCCCGAGGGCCTGCTGCCGGGGGCCCTGCGGCACGGTGGCCCCGAACTGCCGCCCACCTGTACCGCCACCGAGGCGACGCTGCTGTTCGTCACCGTGCTGGCCGAGGCCTGGCGCTGGGGCCTGCCCCGGCAGGAGGTCGCCGAGCTCCTCCCGGCCGCCGAGCGCGCGCTCGCGGCGCTGCGTGAGGGCCTGGTCGACGGCTTCGTCACCGACCTCAGCCGGCCGGTCGAGGAGAGGTCGGCCCACCCGGTGCCCGCCCGGGCCGAGGTCCAGGCCCAGGCGCACCGTGCCGCCCTGCACGGGGCCGACCTGCTGGCGGCCTTCGGCCGGCCCGGCGCCGAGGAGTGGCGGAGCTGGGCGGCCGGACTGCGCGCACGGTTCCGCGACCGGTTCTGGGTGGACGACCTCTCCGGCGGCCGTCCGGCCGCCGGTCTCGCCCCGGGCGGCCAGTCGCTGCCCGCCGTCGCCTCCAGCCTGGTCCACCTCCTCGACCCGGGGCTCTCGGCCGAGGGTGGCCGGCACGAGAGCCTGCTGGACCGTGAGCAGACCAGGCTGCTCGCCCATCGGCTGGCCGCGCCGGAGCTCGACAGCGGCTGGGGGCTGCGCACGCTGAGCGCCAAGTCGCCCCGGTTCAACCCGCTGGGCCACCGCAGCGGCGCGGTACGGGTCCACGAGACCGCCCTCGCCATCGCCGGGCTCGCCGAGGCCGGCCACGAGAACGAGGCCGGCGCACTGCTGGAGGGTCTGCTCTCCGCCGCCGCCCACTTCGAGGGCCGGTTGCCCGAGATGTACGCGGGGGAGCAGCGCACGCCGGGCTGCCCGCCGGTGCCGCACCCGGGTGCCTGCCGCCCGGCGGCGGTCTCGGCCGCCGGGGCCGCGCACGCGGTGTTCGCGCTGGCCGGCGTCCGCCCCGATGTCCCGGGCGGGCGGGTACTGGTCCGCCCGGCCAGCACCGCGCCGCTCGGAGAGCTGGAGTTGACCGGTCTGCGGGTCGCGGGCGAGCCGTTCTCGGTGCGGGTCAGCCGGATCGGGGTCGCGATGGTGGAGGAGGCGTCCGCAGAGCTGCAACTTGTCGCCCGCTGACGCCGCCCCTGCCGCGCGGGGCGGGCCCGGCCGTCGGCCGGGCCCGCCCTCCTGCGGACTGTCCGTACGCGGGCCTGTGCTTATCGTCAGAGAGACGACTATGATCGTCGCCATGTCGCGTTATGACCCGTCGGCCTTCCCCCCGTTCGCTGTCACGGTCGACCTGGTGGTGCTGACGGTGCGCGAGCACGCGCTCTGTGCCCTGCTGGTCCGACGGGGTGAGCCTCCCTACCAGGGCTACTGGGCCCTCCCCGGAGGCTTCGTCCGCCCCGACGAGGGCCTCGCCGAGGCGGCCTCCCGGGAGCTCGCCGAGGAGACCGGTCTGCGCGCCCACTCCGCCCCCGGACACGACGCGGTCGGCCCCGGCACCGCCGGCGCCCACCTGGAACAGCTCGCGACCTACGGCCACCCCCAGCGCGACCCCCGGATGCGGGTGGTCAGCGTGGCGTACCTGGTCCTCGCGCCGGACCTGCCGACCCCGCGCGCCGGCGGCGACGCCAGCGGCGCACGTTGGGCACCCGTCACCGAACTGCTCGGCCCTGACCCCGTCGACGGGGTCCCGCTCGCCTTCGACCACGGGCTGATCCTGGCCGACGGAGTGGAGCGCGCTCGCTCCAAGATCGAGTACTCCTCGCTGGCGACGGCCTTCTGCGCGACCGAGTTCACCGTCGGCGAGCTGCGCCGGGTCTACGAAGCGGTCTGGGGTGTGGCGCTCGACCCGAGGAACTTCCACCGCAAGGTGACCGGCACACCCGGGTTCCTGCTTCCCTCGGGCGGCACCACGACGCGTCAGGGCGGGCGCCCGGCGCAGCTCTTCACCTCCGGCGGGGCCAACGTGCTCAACCCGCCGATGCTGCGCCCGGAGTCCTGAGCCCCCGAGCTCCCTCCGCCCCCGGCGTCGTCCGGACGCACCGCGTGCCACCGGTGCTGCGGCGATCCCGCCCTGCCCCTCCCCGTCCCTCCCGGCCCCTCCCGGCCGCGTCGCGGTCCCCTCGCGCGCCGTGGTGGTTCGCTCGCTCTCCCGGGCTACCCGGGTCTCCTCGCAGGATCGGATTGTCCCCTGATCGGGTGAGGTGCGCGGGCGTCGGGCCCGTGCCGCCCCCACAATGCCCGGAATCTCCGGACCGGCCCCCTAATGTGCTGGCGCGGAGCCGTGCGGGCACGACCCCGCGCCACGCAGACCGGGTCGGCCGAGGCATGGGAGCAGCCAGCGATGATCCAGATCACCGGACTGACCAAGGTCTACCGCCGGGGCGGTCCGCCGGCGGTACTGGATCTGACCTTCGACGCCCGCCCCGGCATGGTGACGGCGTTGCTCGGTCCCGAGGACGCGGGCAAGTCCACCGCCCTGCGGCTGATGCTCGAACTCGAACGCGGCCGTGGCGTGACCCTCTTCGACGGCCGTACCTACCGCCGGCTGCGGCGGCCCGAGCGCGAGGTCGGCGTGGTGCTGCCCGACCCCGGCCGGGCCGGCGGAGCTGCGGACGCCGCGGGGCACCCCGGCCGGAAGGCGCGCGGTCACCTCAGGATGCTGGCGGCGGCCGTCGGGGTCCCGGCGAGCCGGGCCGACGAGCTGCTGGAACAGACCCGGCTGGCGGCCGTCGCCGACCAGCGCCTGCGGACCTTCTCGCCCGGGATGCACCGGCGGCTGGCCCTCGCCGCCGCGCTGCTCGGCGACCCGGGGATCCTGCTGCTGGACGCGCCGACCGAGGGGCTCTCGCCGCGCAACGCGGAGTGGTTCCAGTCCTTCCTGCGCTCCTTCGGCGTCGCGGGCGGGACGGTCCTGGTCACCACCCGCACTCCGCAGGACGCCGCCCGGTTCGCCGACCGGGTGATCACCCTGGACCAGGGCCGGCTGGTGGCCGACCAGCCGGTGACGGAGTTCCGCCGCACGCGGCTCAGCCCGGAGGTCGCCGTCCGCGGGCCGCAGATGGCGCGGCTCGCGGACCTGCTGGTCGGCCAGGGGGCGCAGGTCCGCCGCGACGGCGGGGCCGGTCTCGCGGTGGCCGGGATCGGCCGTACCGAGATCGGTGAACTCGCCTACCGCAACGGCATCCTGTTGCACGAGCTGGCCGACCGCGTGGTCGAGCAGCCCGCGCCCCGGGCCGCCCTGCCGGTCGGGTCCGGGCGCTCCGGGCACCTTCACCTCCAGAGCCGGGCGGGACAGGACCGCCCGGCGAAGGCGCAGCGGGATCAGGGGGCGCCGGAGGAGCAGCGGGAGCCGACCGGTGGAGGCCGGAAGGCGGAGCTCGGGTCAGGGGGAGCGGACCGGACGGTCGCGCTGCCCCAGGTGTCGACGGAGCCGGCCCCGGTGCCGCAGCCGGCCGCCGCCGAGCGGGACCAGACGCCCTCGCCCACCCTCGCGCTGCCGGTCGCACCCGGGCCGGCCGTGGCCCCGGTCGCCGTCTCGGCCGCGACCGCGCTGTCGGCGATCACGGGGCGGGCCGGCCGACGTGCGGCCCGCCGGCCCGGATCCGCACCGGCACCCCGGCTCCAGCCCCCGCTCACGCCGGCGGAGACCCCGCCTCCGGCCGTGACCCCGCCTCCGGCACCGGCGCAGGTTCAGGCCCCGACGTCCGTTCAGGACCCGGCCCGGGTGCGGCTCCAGGACCGGGCTCCGGCCCAGGCCCAGGCCCAGACCCAGACCCAGACCCAGACCCGGGCCGCGCGCCCGGTCGAGGACGAGGACGCGGACACCTCCCCGACGGTCGCCGTGGACCGGCTCTTCCGGGACGGCCTGAACGACCTGGCCCGGTCCGGCGTCACGCCGGTATCCGCGTTCCCCGAACACGCGGTGCCCTCCGACGACCTGACGACCGACGACACCGTCCGTCTCGGCCGCCTCGCCCAACCCCTCGCGGAGTCGGGCGTACGGTCCCCGCGGACGCCCGTACCGCCGACCGGGGCGGGCGACGACCGCGCCGTCACGGAGCGCCGGCCGGCCGACCCCGCAGGGGCGCGCGGGCTGCCGGCCTACTCCGGGCCCGCCGGTCACGGCCGGATGCCGACCGGGTCGCGCTCGCTGTCGGCGGCTGCGGCAACGACTCCGGCTCCGGCTTCGGGCTCGCTTCGGGCGTCCGGATCCGACCCTGCTGCTGCCCCGGCGAATTCCGGGGAGGCCGGGCCGGCCCGCGGGGCTGCACCGATGACCGGGACACCCGAGCACGCCGCCGCCGCAGCCCTCCCGGCCGCGGCGCCGGCACACGCGCTGCCGGCTCTGCCCACGCCCACCCCCGCTCCCGCCCCGGTGTGGACCTCCGCCGGGTCGGCCGGGGCAGAGGCACCCGGCCACGGAGCCGCTGTCCTTCCCGTCACCCCCGCCACCATCGACCTTCGGAGCGAGTGAACCGTGCGAGTTCTGGCCTACGAGCTGCGCCGGTTGCGCGGCCTGCGTTCCACCTGGCTGCTGCTCGGTGCCGTGGTGCTCTGTGACGCGGCGGTGGCCGCCGTGCTGGCGGGGCAACTGCCCGACGGGGGGCTGGACGGCGCGGCGGCGGTGCGGCTGCTGACGGCGACGGTGCCGCTGGTGCCCCTGCCGTTCGCCGCGTTGGGGGCCGGGGTGCTGGGGGCGCTGTCGTACGGGCACGAGGTGCGGCACCCGGGGCTGGCGGCCTCGCAGGTGTCGTACCCGCGCCGGGTGCGGCTGCTGACGGCCAAGCTGCTGGTGACCGGTTCGGTGGCGGCGCTGCTGGCGCTGGTCACGCTGCTGGTCGACGCGGTGGCCGTGCACCTCGCACTGCCCGCAGGGGCGACGGTGACGTCGTGGTCCGAGCCGGCCGCGCTCTCCGGTCGGGTGGCGGAGGCGCTGGCCTCGGCCGGCCTGGGCGGGCTCGGCGACTTGCCGACCGTGCTGGCGCCCGTGGCACTGGCGGCCGGGCAGGGTGCGCCGGCCGCGTTGCTGGCCTTCGTCCTGCTGGTGGTCGTGGCGGGCTGGACCGGGGTGCTGACGGCCTCGCTCACCCGCAGCGCCGCTGCCGGGGTGCTGCTGCTCTGCGCGCTGCCGCCGCTGCTGGAGTCGGGTGTGGCGCTGCTGCTGCGGCAGACCGGGACGGCGTGGCCGACCCGGGCGGCGGAGCTGCTGCCGTTCCAGTCCGGGGTCGAGTGGGCGTACGGATGGGTGTACGGCGGGGACCGCCGGGTTGCGGAGAGCGGGTCGGCCCTGACCGACCCGGCGTTGCTGGCCGCGGTGACGGCGCCGGCCTTCGTACTGCTGCTGACCACCCTGCTGGTCCAGGCCCGGCGCCGGGCGCTCTGAGCCACCCCGCGGGCCGGGACACGGCCGCCTGGCGGACCGCGGACGGACTGCGGGTCGGCCGCCGGGGAGGTCCGTGGAGACGCGGAACGGTGGCGTCCGGCCCCTGACGGTTCGCCAAGATCGACCACCAGTGACCGCAATGAGCGTTTCTTCCTGATAAGAAGTCAATTATCCAGTCACGGTCGATCACCCTTTCGTGTGCTTTTCACGAGAATTCTCAAGCTGTGCTCCCCGATCGCCGACAAAGGACCTGTGAGTACCCTTGCGCACCCCACCATGACCCCTGCCCGTTCCGCCGACGGGGCCATCCCCGGCTCCGGCGACCTGGACCGCTTCTCGTACGCCGACCGGCCGACCCCGCCGGCGCCCCGTTGGGAGGGCGCCGAGTCGGACCTCGCCCGGGTCGGCCGCAAGACCACCAGCAGCCGCGGCCGCGGCCTGCACGGCCAGCTGGTCCAGCAGCTCGGCCAGATGATCGTCTCCGGCGACCTCGGCGCCGACCGGCCGCTCGTCCCCGAGGAGATCGGCCAGCGGTTCGAGGTGTCCCGCACCGTCGTCCGCGAGTCGCTGCGCGTGCTGGAGGCCAAGGGTCTGGTCAGCGCCAGGCCGAACGTCGGCACCCGGGTCCGCCCCGTCAGCGACTGGAACCTGCTCGACCCGGACATCATCGAGTGGCGCGCCTTCGGCCCCCAGCGGGACGAGCAGCGCCGGGAGCTGTTCGAGCTCCGCTGGGCGATCGAGCCGCTGGCGGCCCGGCTGGCCGCCGGCCACGGCCGGGAGGACGTCCAGCAGCGCATGGTCGAGCTGGTCGAGATCATGGGTCACGCCGCAGCCCAGGCCGATCACTCGACCTTCACCCGGGCCGACGCCGAGCTGCACGGGCAGCTCCTCCAGCTGGCCGGCAACCGGATGCTGGAGCACCTCTCCGGGATCGTCGCCTGCGCGCTCCAGGTGTCCGGCGGTCCGGTCATCTCCTGCGAGCGGCCGGTCGAGGCCTCCGTCAGCCTGCACGCCCGGCTGGTGGACGCGCTCGGGGCTGGCGACGGCACCGCGGCCGAGGCCGCGACGCGGGCGCTGCTCACCGTCCACCCCGAGATCGAGCCGTCGGTCCCGGCGCCCCGGGAGCACTGAGCGGTCCGTTCGGGGCCGAGTGTTCCCCCCGTTCCCCGCGACCACCGGCCCTCCGGCTGCCGCCACGGCGCAGCCGGAGGGCCTCTGCGTGTCCGGGCGGTGGGCGGCGGAACGGGCCGGGTGTCGCCCCGGTGGCCCAAGTGTCGTGTCCATGGTGACGGGCTTCGGCGCGAGTGAGGGATGATGGAAGTCGGCCCCGGGCCGCGGAGAGCGAACGGTGTGACCCGCGACACGAAGGCCATGCGTAACACTTGACGTGTAGCAGCGATGTCTCCTGAGCGGGAGCAGCTCCGGAATACCCCAACGTGTCAGAATGCTGTGTTGGTCCGCGGCGCTGCTGCCGTCCTGCAAACCCAGTCCTCAAACCCGAGTCGGTCGGAATCGACACCGCGTGCCCGACGCGCGATCTCCTTCCCCGCCCGCTCGGGCGGCCGGTACGGGTTCGAGTCCACTCATCGTCCGAGAGGTTGTTCGTGTCGGCCAGCACATCCCGTTCGCTTCCCCCCGAGATCGCCGAGTCCGCGGCTCTGCTGGCGCTCATCGAGCGGGGCAAGGCCCAGGGGCAGATCGCCGGTGACGACGTACGCCAGGCGTTCGAGGCGGACCAGATCCCGGTCACCAAGTGGAAGAACGTCATGCGCAGCCTCAACCAGGTTCTGATTGAGGAGGGGGTGGATCTCATGGTCAGCGCGGCCGAACCGGCCGGCGCCAAGCGCAAGAGCGTCGCTGCCAAGAGCCCCACCAAGCGCACGGCCACCAAGGCGGTCACCACCCGGACCCCCGCCACTCCGACCAAGCCGCCCGTGCGCATCGCGCCCGGTGCGCCCGTCTCCACCCCCGCGGTCGCGGCTGCTGCCGCGCCGGTCAGCACGGTGTCCGCCGAGATCACGGTCGAGGGGACGGGCGTCGCCGCCGACGTGAAGGCCGTCGCCAAGAAGGCCGTCGCCAAGAAGGCGGTCGCCAAGAAGACCGCCGCCCCGGCCAAGAAGACGGCCGCCAAGAAGACCACCGCCACCAAGACCGGCAAGGCCGGCGAGGAGGAGCTGCTCGGCGAGGAGGAGCTGGAGGACGCGGCGCTCCCGGGCGACAAGCCCGCCGCCGAGGGTGACGCTCCGGAGGAGGAGTCGGAGGGGTTCGTCCTCTCCGACGACGACGAGGACGACGCCCCGGCCCAGCAGGTCGCCGTGGCGGGTGCCACCGCCGACCCGGTCAAGGACTACCTGAAGCAGATCGGCAAGGTCCCGCTGCTCAACGCCGAGCAGGAGGTCGAGCTCGCCAAGCGCATCGAGGCCGGCCTGTTCGCCGAGGACAAGCTCTCGGCCGCCGACAAGCTCGCCCCCAAGCTCAAGCGCGAGCTGGAGATCATCGCCGAGGACGGCCGCCGGGCCAAGAACCACCTGCTGGAGGCCAACCTCCGTCTGGTCGTCTCGCTGGCCAAGCGCTACACCGGTCGCGGCATGCTCTTCCTGGACCTGATCCAGGAGGGCAACCTGGGCCTGATCCGTGCGGTCGAGAAGTTCGACTACACCAAGGGCTACAAGTTCTCCACCTACGCGACCTGGTGGATCCGCCAGGCGATCACCCGCGCGATGGCCGACCAGGCCCGCACCATCCGTATCCCGGTGCACATGGTCGAGGTCATCAACAAGCTGGCCCGCGTCCAGCGCCAGATGCTCCAGGACCTGGGCCGCGAGCCCACCCCGGAGGAGCTGGCCAAGGAACTCGACATGACCCCGGAGAAGGTCATCGAGGTCCAGAAGTACGGCCGCGAGCCCATTTCGCTGCACACCCCGCTGGGTGAGGACGGCGACAGCGAGTTCGGCGACCTGATCGAGGACTCCGAGGCGGTCGTCCCGGCCGACGCGGTCTCCTTCACCCTGCTCCAGGAGCAGCTGCACTCCGTGCTGGACACGCTGTCCGAGCGCGAGGCGGGCGTGGTCTCGATGCGCTTCGGCCTGACGGACGGTCAGCCGAAGACGCTCGACGAGATCGGCAAGGTGTACGGGGTCACCCGTGAGCGCATCCGCCAGATCGAGTCGAAGACCATGTCCAAGCTGCGCCACCCGTCGCGCTCGCAGGTGCTGCGCGACTACCTGGACTGATCGTCGGACCGTCGCAGGTCCAGCCCGAAGGCCCGGAGCGAACGCTCCGGGCCTTCGGGCTGTTCGGGGGCGGTCGGCGTCACCGTCCGGGTGGCCGTTGTCGCTCGTCCGGGTGGCTGTGCGGCCGCAGGGGGTCGCTCACCGTAGCCGGTCACCTACGCTGTGCCGGTTGCCTGCTGCTGCTGCCGAGCCACCTGGAGACACGGTGTCGCCCAACCCGGACCGCCCGGACCGCGCCGACCTGCCGACCGCCGCCCCGACCCCGGTGCACTCGACGACGGCGCACGCGGTGCGCCCGGTGCGCCGAGCCCGCCGGGCCGCCGTCCTGACCCTGCTGGCCGCCCTGCCCGCGCCGCTGATCGCGCTGGGGCCGGCGGTGCCCGCCGCCCAGGCGAAGGGGCGGATCGTCGGTGGTGTGGCGGCGAGCACCGCAGACCGGCCCTGGGTGGTGGCGCTGGCCAGTCGCCAGCAGTTCGGCGCCGGGCGCTCGGGGCAGTTCTGCGGCGGCGCGCTGGTCACCCCGACCAAGGTGGTGACGGCCGCGCACTGCTTCTACGACGAGTCCAGGGGGCAGCGGGTGGAGCGCCCGGGCCTCAGGGTCGTGGTGGGGCGGGACGACCTGCGGGGCGGGGCGGGGCGCGAGGTGCCGGTCCAGGCGGTCTGGGTCCACCCCGACTACGCCTTCGCCACCAACATGAACGATGTGGCGGTGCTCACTCTCGGCGAGTCCCAGGAGGCCCGGCCGGTGATCGAACTGGTCGGTCAGGGCGAGACCGGGCCGTACCTGGCGGGCACCAGGGCGCAGGTCTACGGCTGGGGTGACAGCACCGGTCACGGTGACTACTCGCCCACGCTGCGTGGGGTCGACGTGCCGATCGTCCCGGACCAGACCTGCGCGCAGGCCTACCCGGGTGGTGCGGACGGCCGCTTCGACGCCCGGGGCATGGTCTGCGCGGGCGAGGAGCAGGGCGGCAGGGACGCCTGCCAGGGCGACAGCGGCGGGCCGCTGGTGGTCGCCGGCAGGCTCGCCGGACTGGTCTCCTGGGGCACGGGCTGCGCCGAGGCCGCCCACCCGGGCGTCTACACCCGGATCGGTTCGGTCGCGGACGCGGTGCGCGCCGTCCTCTGACCGGTCCGCCGCACAGGGCCGACGGGAGTCGGGGTGTGAAAACGTCGAAGCCGGGCGGCCGGCCCCCGGAGGGGTCGGCCGCCCGGCTCACCGGTCGCGCGCCGTGCGCGACCGGACACAGCTCGACGCTCTTGCTGTTGCGTGGCGCCCGGGATCAGCGCTCGTCGGTGTCGGTCGTTGCGGCGGTGCCGCTCAGCCGGCCGCTCTCGTCCTGTATCTCCACGGCGATCTTCTTGAGCTCGGGCTCGAACTTCCGGCCGTGGTGGGCGCAGAAGAGCAGCTCTCCACCGCTTGCGAGTACGACGCGCAGGTAAGCCTGGGCGCCGCAGCGGTCGCAGCGGTCAGCCGCGGTGAGCGGGCTCGCAGGGGTCAGAACAGTAGTCACGTCGCCTCTTCTCTAGCTCGACGAGCTGTCGTACCAGGGTCAACATCCAACCAGGCCGAAAACGTTCCCGCTCGTGGCTTTTCTTCTCTGAGGATTCTGCTGTGTTGATGAGGACGTGCCCCGGGGGCCGGTGGTTCATGCGTACCGAATCCCAGGATCCGTCTCTCGCTCGAACGCCCGATCGGAACCGAGTGTCGGAGTCCGCGTAGCATAATCCTCTGCTGGGTTGGAGCATAAGCCCCGTCCCCGGCCCCGGTAGCCTGCATAACGGCAGTTCCGGAGCCTGTGCCCGGTCCCACGATCCGCCAGGACCGGTGGTACCGGGAGGAGATGGAGCCCCGGCGCGGCCAATCCGGCGCGGCGCTTGTTCGCGCAGCGCGTACAAGCTGCGCGGGACCGGCTCGTCGTGCTGTGCACCCAGCGGAGGGGTGTGCACACGCAGGGGAACGGCTGTCGGTGCGGTGTGCTGCACTGGCGGACGGTCCGGACCCGTCCGGACGTGACCGATGAGACAGAGACTTCACCGAGGAGAGTGCCGCGTGAGTGCCGAAACGACCGTGCCGTCCGCTCTGCTGGCCGGTGACGACGGTTCCAACTACACCGCTCGGCACCTGCTCGTCCTGGAGGGCCTGGAGGCGGTCCGCAAGCGCCCGGGCATGTACATCGGCTCCACCGACAGCCGCGGCCTGATGCACTGCCTCTGGGAGATCATCGACAACTCCGTCGACGAGGCGCTCGGCGGCTACTGCGACCGGATCGAGGTCGTGCTGCACGACGACGCCTCGGTCGAGGTCCGCGACAACGGACGCGGCATCCCGGTGGACGTCGAGCCCAAGACCGGGCTGTCCGGCGTCGAGGTCGTCATGACCAAGCTGCACGCCGGCGGCAAGTTCGGCGGCGGCTCCTACGCGGCCTCCGGCGGTCTGCACGGCGTCGGCGCCTCGGTCGTCAACGCGCTCTCCGCCCGGCTGGACGTGGAGGTCGACCGCAGCGGTCACACCCACGCGATCAGCTTCCGCCGCGGCACCCCCGGCATCTTCACCGAGACCAGCCCGGACGCCCCGTTCGAGCCGGCGAACGGCCTGACCAGGGTCCGCAAGGTGCCCAAGACCCGCACCGGGACCAGGATCCGCTACTGGGCCGACCGGCAGATCTTCCTCAAGGACGCCAAGCTCGCCCTGGAGAGCCTGCACAGCCGGGCCCGGCAGACCGCCTTCCTCGTCCCGGGGCTGACCATCGTCGTCCGTGACGAGAGACTGACCGAGAGCGACAAGGTCGAGGAGACGACCTTCCGCTTCGACGGCGGCATCACCGAGTTCTGCGAGTTCCTGGCGCCCGACAAGCCGATCAGCGACGTGCTGCGGCTCAACGGCGAGGGCACCTTCAAGGAGACCGTGCCCGTCCTCGACGACCTCGGGCACATGACGCCCACCGAGGTCACCCGCCAGCTGGAGGTGGGCATCGCGCTGCGCTGGGGCACCGGTTACGACACCACCCTGCGCTCCTTCGTCAACATCATCGCCACCCCCAAGGGCGGCACCCACGTCACCGGCTTCGAGCGCTCGCTGGCCAAGACCGTCAACGAGGTGCTGCGGGCCAGCAAGCTGCTGCGCGTCGCCGAGGACGACGTCACCAAGGACGACGCGACCGAGGGCCTCACCGCGGTGGTCACCGTCCGGCTCGCCGAGCCGCAGTTCGAGGGCCAGACGAAGGAGGTGCTCGGCACCTCGGCGGCCAACCGGATCGTCGCGGCCGTCGTCGCCAAGGAGCTCAAGGCGTTCCTCACCTCGGGCAAGCGCGACGAGAAGGTCCAGGCCCGGGCCGTGCTGGAGAAGGTGGTCGCGGCCGCCCGGACGCGCGTCGCCGCCCGCCAGCACAAGGAGGCCCAGCGCCGGAAGACCGCGCTGGAGACCAGCTCGCTGCCGGCGAAGCTGGCCGACTGCCGCAGCGACGACGTCGACCGCAGCGAACTCTTCATCGTCGAGGGGGACTCCGCGCTCGGCACCGCGAAGCTGGCCCGCAACTCCGAGTTCCAGGCCCTGCTGCCGATCCGCGGCAAGATCCTCAACGTGCAGAAGGCGTCCGTGAGCGACATGCTCAAGAACACCGAGTGCGCGGCGATCATCCAGGTGATAGGGGCCGGCTCGGGCCGCACCTTCGACATCGACCAGGCGCGCTACGGCCGGGTCATCTTCATGGCCGACGCCGACGTCGACGGGTCGCACATCCGCTGCCTGCTGCTGACGCTCTTCCAGCGCTACATGCGGCCGATGGTCGAGCAGGGGCGGGTCTTCGCGGCCGTGCCGCCGCTCCACCGGATCGAGCTCACCAACCCCAAGCGCGGGCAGGAGAAGTACCACTACACCTACTCCGACGCCGAGCTGCGTTCCACCCTGCTGGAGTTCCAGCGCAAGAACCTGCGGTGGAAGGACCCGGTCCAGCGCTACAAGGGCCTCGGCGAGATGGACGCGGACCAGCTGGCGGAGACCACCATGGACCCGCGCCACCGCACGCTGCGCCGGATCAACCTGGGCGACCTGGACCAGGCCGAGAAGGTCTTCGACCTGCTGATGGGCAACGACGTCGCGCCGCGCAAGGAGTTCATCGTGGACTCGGCGGCCACCCTGGACCGCTCGCGCATCGACGCCTGAGCACCGCCGCGGACCGCAGGGCCCTCCACCCGTGGGTGGAGGGCCCTCGTGCTGCCGGGTCCACCCGGTGTCCACCCCGGCTCCGATCAGCGGGGGCGGCCGGATCCGTAGCGTCGGAGAGGTCAGCCCGCCCCTCCCGCCCGTACGGAGAACCCGATGCCCGACCTCGTCAACATCGTCGTGATCGTCGCGGTGACGGTCCTGGTGGTCGGACGCCAGATGCGCGCCCGGCGCCTCGACACCGAGCGACGCTCCTGGCTGCTCCCGCTGGTCCTCGGCGGGCTCGCGCTGCGTGATCCCCGGCTGGTCGACGCCGGGCACCCGGTGGCCTCCGTCGTGCTGCTGGTCGGCGGGCTGCTGGCGGTGCTCGCGGCGGGCTGCGCGTGGGGCTGGACCGTCCGGCTCTGGAAGGCGGAGGACGGCACGCTGTGGGCCCGCGGCACCCGGGCCACGGTGGCGGCCTGGTCGGGCATGGTCGTCGTCCGGCTCGGCCTGTTCGGTGTCGCCTCGGCGCTCCACGTGCACCAGGGCGGCAGCGTGCTGCTGCTCGGGCTCGCGGTCCTGCTGCTGGTGAGGTCGCTCGTGGTGAACTGGAGGGCGCGGGACCTGGCGGGCACCGGCGGCGGCGCCGTGACCGGCTGAGCGCTCGCCCGGGCGCTCGGCCGCGGCAGGGCGCGCAGGGCTCTCCGTCCGGTCGTCCGCCCCGATCGTGACCCCGTCGACCTCCGGAGAAGAACCGTGCCCGAGTGGAGCTGGACCCGCTGGCCGTCCCGTGAGGCGCTGGAGCGGGAGGCCGGGAGCCCGGCCCGCCGGACCCTCACGATGCTCGGCCGGGCCGCCCTGCTCGCCGCCGTGACCTGGGGGACGTTCTCCCGCGGGGAGTACGGGGGCTGGGCTGTCGTGGCCGCCGCGGCGGGGCTGGCGGCGGCCCTCGGGGTGTGCGCGGCCTACCTGCGCGTCAGCCGGGAGCAGCGGCTGGCGCCCTCGCTGGTCCTCGCCGCGGTGCTGGTCGGCGGTGCCTGGTCGGCCGAGGGCCTCCAGGCCCACCTGCTGGCCGGCGTGCTCTGGGTGGGGCTCGCCGTCACCGCCGTGGTGCGGCTGCCGGCCGGTCCCGCGGTCGTGGTCGCGGCGGTCGCGCTCGCCTCGTACGCGGCGGCGGGCTGGGAGGACCGGTTGAGCGTCACGGTCACCGTCTGCGGCCTCGCTGTGCTCGGCTACCTGCTCCGGCTGGACGCCGAGGCGCGGGGGACCGCCCGGCGGCTGCTCGCCCAGGAACGGGCGGCGCGGGCCGCCGAGGCGGAGAGCGCGGCACTCGCCGAACGGGCCAGGATCGCCCGGGAGATCCACGACGTGCTGGCCCACAGCCTCTCCGCCCAGCTGGTCCACCTGGAGGCGGCCCGGCTGATGCTGGACGCCGGCACCGACCGGGAGCAGATCCGGGAACGGGTGGTGGCCGCCCGGCGGATGGCGCAGGACGGCCTGGTCGAGACCAGGCAGGCGCTCTCCGCGCTGCGCGGCGAGCTGACGCCGGTCGGTGAGTTCCTGGTCGAGCTGACCGGCCGGGAGCGGGCGGTGCTCACCGTCACCGGGACACCGCGCCCACTGCCCGCGGAGGCGGGGCTCGCGGTACGGCGCACGGCTCAGGAGACGCTGACCAACGTGCGCAAACACGCCCCCGGCGCACGCTGCACCGTCGAACTGCGCTACCTGCCGGGAGAAGTGGAACTGGAGGTGCGCAACGGGCGGCCCGCGCGTGGCGACGTGCCGCCGGAGCTGGCCGGTAGCGGCGGCGGGTACGGTCTGCTCGGGATGCGCGAACGCGCGGAACTGCTCGGCGGCACCCTGCTGGCGGGCCGTCACGAGGGAGGATGGCGCGTGCTGCTGCGGGTGCCGGCGTGAGGACGGATGCGGGACCGGGCGCGGAACCGGGTGCGGAGCCGGGGGCGGGGTCGGTCCGGGTGGTGGTCGCGGACGACCAGACGGTGGTGCGCGAGGGCATCGTGATGCTGCTCGGGCTGCTGCCCGGTATCGAGGTGGTCGGCGCGGCGGCGGACGGCGAGGAGGTCGTCGCCCTGGTCGAACGGCACCGTCCGGACGTGGTGCTGATGGACCTGCGGATGCCGCGCTGCGACGGCGTCGAGGCGACCCGGCGGATCCGTGCGGCCCACCCGGGGACCGAGGTGGTGGTGCTCACCACGTACGCCGACGACGACTCGCTGTTCCCGGCGCTCCGGGCCGGTGCGCGCGGCTACCTGACCAAGGACGCCGGCGCGGAGGAGATCGCCCGGGCGATCTCGAACGTCCGCGCCGGGGCTGCCGGGCTCTCCCCGCAGGTGCAACTGCGCCTGCTGGACCGGCTGGCGGCCGGAGGCGAGGACCCGGCCCCGGGCGGTGGAGCGGCGCGCGACGGCGCGGCGGCCGAGCGGCAGGCGGACCCGCCGGACGGGCTGACCGCGCGGGAGGCCGAGGTGCTGGGACTGATCGCCGAGGGGTTCTCCAACACCGAGATCGCCCGGCGGCTGTTCGTCAGCCCGGCCACCGTGAAGACGCACATCAACAACCTGTTCGCCAAGACCGGCGTGCGGGACCGGGCGCAAGCGGTCGCGTACGCCTTCCGAAAAGGAATCACCGGGACGCCCTAGTAGTCCGATGAGCGTCTGTCGGATGATCGCTCACCTTATCGAGTGAACGTATCTGCGTTGGCGGTTTGGCGGGTTCGGGCGCCGCCATCATGGTTCGGGACACAACCCCCCGGGTCCAGGAGCAGCGGTGCCACAACAGCAGACGAGCAGTCCCGAACAGGGACGGCAATCCGAGCAGGGGCAGCGATTCGACTGGTGGGCCGAGCCCGCAGCCGTCCCCGGACAAGCGCCGCGACCGACGCACCGGGCCCCGGCGGACGGACCGGGGACGGACGGACCGGGGGCGGAGGATCCGGAGACCGGCAGACCGGAGCCGGACGGCAGTACCGAGGTCTACCGCTCGGTCCAGCACAGCGAGGCCTTCCAGCAGATCCGCCACAGCTACCGCGCCTTCGTCTTCCCGGTCAGCGGCGTCTTCCTCGCCTGGTACCTGATGTACGTGGCCGCCCAGGCGGTCGCGCCCGGCCTGATGCGGAGCCCGGTCGCGGGACCGGTCAACGTGGCCTGGCTGCTCGGCCTGCTGCAGTTCGCCTCGACCTTCCTGCTGACCTGGCTCTACGCCCGCAACGCCCGCACCAAGCGCGACCGGGCCGCCCTGTCGCTCCGCTGGGACACCCAGGACCAGCTGCGATGACGACCGCGACCCCGCCGCCCGTCGCCCCCGCCGGCGACCACCACGACCTGGCCGTCGTCCTGTTCGCCGTCATCGTCCTGGTCACCCTGGCGATCACCCTCTGGGCCGGTCGCCGAGGCAGCGCCGCCGAGGACTTCTACGCCGGTGGCCGCGACTTCACACCGTTGCAGAACGGCTTCGCGCTCTCCGGGGACTACCTCTCCGCCGCCTCCTTCCTCGGCGTCGCCGGGCTGATCGCGCTGTACGGGTACGACGGCGTGCTCTACAGCATCGGCTTCCTGGTCGCCTGGCTGGTCGTGCTGATGCTGGTCGCCGAGCTGGTCCGGAACGCCGGCCGGTACACCCTCGCCGACGTGCTGGCCCTGCGGCTGCGCCGGCGCAAGGTCCGCGCGGCGGCCGGTGGCGCCAGCGTGGTCGTCACGCTGTTCTACCTGGTCGCCCAGATGGTCGGCGCGGGCAGCCTGGTCGCCCTGCTGCTCGGGACGAACAGCGCCCAGGCCCGGACCTGGACCATCGTGGCCGTCGGCGGTCTGATGATCGTCTACGTCACGGTGGGCGGGATGCGGGCCACCACCTGGATCCAGATCGTCAAGGCGGTCCTGCTCGTCGCCGGGTCGGTGCTGCTGACCGTGCTGCTGATGGTCCGGTTCCACGGTGACGTCGCCGAGTTGATGCGGCAGGCCGCCCAGCACAGCGGCGCCGGCCAGCGCTACCTGGAACCCGGGCTCAAGTACGGACACAGTTTCACCAGCCGACTGGACTTCTTCAGTCTCGGGCTGGCCCTGGTGTTGGGCACCGCCGGGCTGCCGCACATCCTCTCCCGCTTCTACACGGTGCCGACCGCGCGGGCCGCCCGGCGCTCCACGATGTGGGCGATCGGGCTGGTCGGCGGGTTCTACCTGATGGCCATCGCGCTCGGCCTGGGGGCCACCGCGCTCGTCGGCTCGGCCGAGGTGCGGCACGCCAACCCGGCGGGCAACACGGCCGTTCCGCTCCTGGCCCTGGTGCTCGGCGGCGGCAACGGCTCGACCGGCGGGGTGCTGCTGTTCGCGGTGATCTCGGCGATCGCCTTCGCCACCATCCTCGCCGTGGTCGCCGGGCTCACCCTGGCCTCCTCGGCGGCGTTCGCCCACGACATCTGGGCGGGGGCCTGGCGGGGCCGTCCGCGCCGTTCGCGCGGCCTCCGCGCCCGGCGGGCCGCCGTCCCAGCCTCCCGACGGGCGCGGGGCGAGCCGGCGAACGGGGCGTCGGCGGCCGTGGAGTCCTCGGGCACGATCGCGGTCGCGGAGCGGAAGGAGGTCGGCGTCGCGCGGGTCGCGGCGGTGGGGATCGGCGCGGTCGCCATCGCGCTCAGTCTCTTCGCGCAGCAGTTGAACGTGGCCTTCCTGGTCGGACTGGCCTTCGCCGTCGCCGCCTCGGCCAACCTCCCGGTGCTGCTCTACAGCCTGTTCTGGCGGCGGTTCACCCCCCGCGGCGCGGTCTGGTCGGTGTACGGCGGGCTGATCCCGGCGGTGGTGCTGGTGATCTTCTCGCCGGTCGTCTCGGGGACCAAGGTGGCGTTGTTCTCCGGGGTCGACTTCCACTGGTTCCCGCTGGAGAACCCGGGCATCGTCTCCATCCCGCTCGGGTTCCTGGCCGGGTGGATCGGCACCCTCACCTCGCCGGAGCCGGCCGATCCGGACCGGTACGCGGAGCTGGAGGTCCGGGCCCTGACCGGGGCGGGGGCCGCGTAACGGGCACCGGCCGCGCAGGCGGGCGCGACCCCGGCGGGTCCTGGTGGACCCGCCGGGGTCCTTCCGTGCCCGGCTCCCGTCGCGTCGCTACCGCCGGCGTTTCCGTTGGCGCTACCGCCGGCGCCAGCGCTCAGCGCTGCCGCACCGCCGCGACGTCCATCCGGGACGGTGTGGCCGCCGCCTTGCCGCAGCTCTCCGCGCGGGCCGGCTCGCTCACACCCTCGACCACCTCGACCTCCCAGGACCGGCCGTCCTCGTGCCGGACCTCGACCAGCCAGCGGCCCTCACCGTCCGGCCGCCGGGCCGCCACGGTCAGCGCGTCCACCCTGGTCTCGCCCGTCGACACCCGTACCGCGTGGTCGGCCGCCTGGCCCGGACGGTCCCAGCCCGAGCAGCCCCGCGACCACTCCGGGACCATGTGGCCGACGGCCGTCGCCGACAGCACCTCCTTGGCCGCCTCCGGCGTCAGCCGCCCGTACGCGTACCCGTACGGGAGCACCAGCATGGTCGGGGAGAACCGGTGCCCGCCCAGGTGCGTCACCTCCCACACCTCGCTGTGCCCGGCGACGGCCAGCTCGGCCGCCAGCGGGCGGCCCAGCAGCGCGCAGCACCGGTCCCGGCGGCCGTTGGTGCACACCAGGGCGATCGGTCCGCCGACGTGCGGCACCCCGAAACCGCCGTGGTCGCCCGCGCCCAGCGCCGCGAAGTCCAGTCCCAGCAGCTCGGCGGGGTCGCTCACCGCGGACCGGCGCACCCACCCGCGTCCCGGCACGGCGTGCGCGATCAGCACCTCCTGCCGCAGGGTCGGCAGGCAGTCGGCGTGGCGTCCCGGCCGCCGGATCAGGGCCACCCGCACCCCGGTCCCGGCGGTCGCCGCCTCCAGGGCCCGCCCCGTCGCGGCGTCCAGATGGCTCTCGGCGAGCGCCTTCGCCCCCCACGGGCCGGTCTGCTCGACCAGCAGCCAGGTGGTGGCGGTGGCCGCCGTGGCGGCCAGCGGCTCCGACAGTTCACGCGACAACGTCGCACAGGTGCTCACGCCGGTAAGGCTACCCTCGCCCGTCGTGCGGAGGCGGATCGGATCTTCGCGCCGGCGCCGGGTTCGGGGAGGCCGGGAGCCGGTTTCGGCGGGAGGCCTGCGACGCCGGGGAAGCCCCCCGACGGGGATCCGGAGGAGCCGGAAGAGCCCGGAGGGGCCCGGACCCCTCGGTCCGGGCCCCTCCGGGCTCTTGGCGGGGCGCGCGTCAGGCGGGTCCGGCGACGGTGTCGATCGGAGTGGTGACGGGGGTCCCGGAGCCGTCGCGGCGCGGGTCGCGCTCGGGCAGGTCGACCGGGGCGCCCTTGGCGGTGGTGGCGCGGGCCGGGGCGGGGCCGGCCCAGGCGAACGTGAGGGCGTCCTCGCCGCGCAGGAAGCGCTGGCAGCGGACACCGCCGGTGGCGCGGCCCTTGCGCGGGTACTGCTCGAAGGGGGTGACCTTCCAGCTGGACTGGGCCTCGCCGGTGAGGGTGCCGGAGGCACCGGCGACCGAGACGACCACCGCGTCGACGGCCGGGTCGACGGCGGTGAAGGAGAGCACGCGGGCGCCGTCGGAGAGCTTGATGCCGGCCATGCCGCCGGCCGGGCGGCCCTGCGGGCGGACCTGGCCGGCGGGGTAGCGGAGCAACTGGGCGTCGGAGGCGATGAAGACGAGGTCCTCCTCGCCGGTGCGCAGCTCGACCGCGCCGATCACCTCGTCGCCGTCCTTGAGCGCGATCACCTCGAACTCGTCCTTGTTGGCGGGCCATTCGGGGACCACCCGCTTGACGACGCCCTGCACGGTCCCGAGCGCCAGACCGGGGGAGGACTCGTCCAGCGTGGTGAGGGCGATGGCGCGCTCGCCGGTCTCCAGGCGCAGGAACTCGGTGACGGCGGCGCCGCCCGCGAGGGTGGGCGAGGGCGTGGGCGGGAGCGCCGGCAGGTCGATCACCGGCAGGCGCAGGACACGGCCGGCGCTGGTGACCACCCCGACGTCGGCGCGCGCGGTGCTGGGCACCGCGGAGACGATCACGTCGTGCTTGGCGCGCTTCTCGGAGAGCTCGAAGGGCTCGCCGTCGGCGGTGCGGGCGAGCAGTCCGGTGGAGGAGAGCAGCACCCGGCACGGGTCGTCGGCGACCTCCAGCGGCACGGTCAGGGAAGCGGCCGGCGCGGCGCCGGCCTCCAGCAGGACCGTCCGCCGCTCGGTGCCGAACTGCTTCGCCACGGCGGCGAGTTCGGTGGAGACGACGCTGCGAAGCCGGGTGTCCGAATCGAGGATCTCGGTCAGCTCGGCGATCTCGGAGTTGAGCTTGGCCTGCTCCTGCTCCAGCTCGACCCGGTCGAAGCGGGTGAGCCGGCGCAGCGGGGTGTCGAGGATGTACGCGGTCTGCGTCTCGGAGAGCGAGAAGCGCTCGATCAGGCGCTCCTTGGCCTGGGCGGCGTTGTCGCTGGACCGGATGAGGGCGATGACCTCGTCGATGTCGACCAGGGCGACGAGCAGGCCCTCGACCAGGTGCAGCCGCTCCTGCCGCTTGCGGCGGCGGAAGTCGCTGCGGCGGCGGACCACCTCGAAGCGGTGGTCGACGTAGACCTCCAGCAGCTCCTTGAGGCCGAGGGTGAGCGGCTGGCCGTCCACCAGCGCCACGTTGTTGATGCCGAAGGTCTCCTCCATCGGCGTCAGCTTGTAGAGCTGCTCCAGCAGGGCCTCGGGGACGAAGCCGTTCTTCACCTCGATGACGAGGCGCAGTCCGTGCTCGCGGTCGGTGAGGTCCTTGACGTCCGCGATGCCCTGCAGCTTCTTCGCGTTGACCAGGTCCTTGATCTTCGCGATGACCTTCTCCGGGCCGACGTTGTACGGCAGCTCGGTGACCACGATGCCCTTGCGGCGGGCGGTGACGGCCTCGATCGTGCTGGTGGCGCGGATCTTGAAGGTGCCGCGGCCGGACTCGTAGGCGTCCCGGATGCCGGAGAGGCCGACGATCCGGCCGCCGGTGGGCAGGTCCGGGCCCGGCACGAACCGCATCAGGGTGTCGAGGTCGGCGCTGGGGTGCTTGATCAGGTGCCGGGCGGCGGCGACCACTTCGGAGAGGTTGTGCGGCGGCATGTTGGTGGCCATGCCGACGGCGATCCCGGTGGCGCCGTTGACCAGCAGGTTGGGGAAGGCGGCCGGCAGGGCCAGTGGCTCCTGCTCGCTGCCGTCGTAGTTGGGCCCGAAGTCGACGGTCTCCTCGTGGATCGACTCGACCATCGCCATCGAGGCGGCGGTGAGCCGCGACTCGGTGTACCGCATCGCGGCCGGCGGGTCGTCGTTGCCGAGCGAGCCGAAGTTGCCGTGGCCGTCGATCAGCGGCAGCCGCATCGAGAACGGCTGGGCCATGCGGACGACGGAGTCGTAGATGGAGGCGTCGCCGTGCGGGTGCAGCCGGCCCATCACCTCGCCCACCAGGCGGGCGCACTTGACGTGGCCGCGCTCCGGGCGCAGTCCCATCTCGTTGGCCTGGTAGAGGATTCGACGGTGCACCGGCTTGAGGCCGTCCCGGGCGTCCGGGAGTGCTCGGGAGTAGATCACCGAGTAGGCGTACTCAAGGAACGAGCCCTGCATCTCGTCCACGACGTCGACATCGAGGATGCGCTCCTCGAAGTCTCCGGGCGGCGGGGTCTGCGAACTGCGGCGGGCCATCGCGGCGGGGCTCCCTTACGTCTCGCTTGCGTCTCGTCTTCGCTGTGGTGTCGCCGGCTGTCGTCGGGTGGTGTCAACAGGGCTCAGCGCCCCCATTGTGGACCCTCGCGCCGACAGTCCCGGCCAGCGCCCCTCTTCCGCCCCTGGCGAACGCCCTGTCCGCGCGGACACATCCACGCCATTCGCGCGTTGCACCACAATGGGGGACGCCACACGAACCCCGACATCGACGACGGGAAGGACCCGAGCGCATGGCCAACCCGGCCCCCGCCTCCCAGCGAGGCATCGCCATCACCGAGCACCGCCTGGCCAACGGCCTGCGCGTCGTCCTCTCCGAGGACCACCTGACGCCGGTGGCCGCGGTCTGCCTCTGGTACGACGTCGGCTCCCGGCACGAGGTGAAGGGCCGTACCGGACTGGCCCACCTGTTCGAGCACCTGATGTTCCAGGGGTCGGCCAACGTCTCCAACAACGGCCACTTCGAGCTGGTCCAGGGCGCCGGCGGCTCCCTGAACGGCACCACCAGCTTCGAGCGGACCAACTACTTCGAGACCATGCCGGCCCACCAGCTGGAGCTCGCGCTCTGGCTGGAGGCGGACCGGATGGGTTCGCTGCTCGCCGCCCTCGACGAGACGTCGATGGAGAACCAGCGCGACGTCGTGAAGAACGAGCGGCGCCAGCGGTACGACAACGTGCCGTACGGCACCGCGTTCGAGAAGCTCACCGCGCTCTCCTTCCCGGACGGCCACCCGTACCACCACACCCCGATCGGCTCGATGGCCGACCTGGACGCGGCGACCCTGGAGGACGCCCGGGCGTTCTTCCGCACGTACTACGCGCCGAACAACGCGGTGCTGTCCGTGGTCGGCGACATCGACCCGGAGCAGGCGATCGCCTGGGTCGAGAAGTACTTCGGCTCGATCCCGGCGCACGACGGCAAGCAGCCGCCGCGCGACGGCGCCCTGCCGGACACCGTCGGCCGGGAGGTCCGCGAGCTGATCCGCGAGGACGTCCCGTCCCGGGCGCTGATGGCCTCCTACCGGCTGCCGCACGACGGCACCCGCGAGGCGGACGCCGCCGACCTGGCGCTGACCATCCTCGGCAGCGGCGAGTCCAGCCGGCTGTACAACCGGCTGGTCCGCCGCGACCGCACCGCCGTCGCGGCCGGCTTCGGCCTGCTCCGGCTGGCCGGTGCGCCCAGCCTGGGCTGGCTGGACGTCAAGACCTCGGGCGACGCGACCGTCGAGCAGATCGACGCGGCCGTCGACGAGGAGCTGGCCCGGTTCGCCGCCGAGGGTCCGACCCCGGCCGAGCTGGAGCGGGCGCAGGCGCAGATCGAGCGCGAGTGGCTGGACCGGCTCACCACGGTGGCCGGCCGGGCCGACGAACTCTGCCGCTTCGCCGTGCTGTTCGGCGACCCGAAGCTGCTGAACGACGCCCTGCCGAAGGTCCTCGACGTCACCGCCGAGGAGGTGCGGGCGGTCGCCGAGTCGCGGCTGCACCCGCAGAACCGCGCGGTCCTGGTGTACGAGCCGACCACGGCCGACGACGCCGGGACCGGTGTCGCGACCGACACCGAGGACGCCGACACCGAGGCCGCCGCCGGCCAGACCGCTGCCACCGCCGAGACCGACGAGGAGGGTGCCGCCGTATGAGCACCGACTACGTCCCCGCCATGACCTTCCACCCCCAGCCCGAGCCGGGCACCCCGAGTCCGTGGGCGTTCCCCGCCCCCGAGCGCGCGGCCCTCGGCAACGGCATCACCGTGCTGCACTGCCACCGCCCCGGCCAGCAGCTGGTCGCCGTCGACGTGCTGCTCGACGTCCCGCTCGCGGCCGAGCCGGAGGGGCTGGACGGCGTCTCGTCGATCCTGTCCCGCGCGCTCAGCGAGGGCACGGACACGCTCACCGCGGAGGAGTTCGCCGCCGAGCTGGAGCGGGCCGGCGCCACCCTGGACGCCCACGCCGACCACCCGTGCATCCGCGTCTCGCTGGAGGTCCCGGCCTCCCGGCTGGCCCGCGGCCTGGACCTGCTGGCCTCCGCGCTGGGCAGCCCGGCGCTGCCGGAGGGCGAGATCGAGCGGCTGGTCGCCAACCGCCTGGACGAGATCGTCCACGAGCAGGCCAACCCCGCCCGCCGGGCCGCCAAGGCGCTCTACGCCGAGCTGTTCGACGCGGCCGACCGGCTCTCCCGCCCGCGCAGCGGCACGGCCGAGACGGTCAAGTCGATCGACCGGGCCGCCGTCCGGGCGTTCTACGAGGCGCACGTCCGCCCGGCCACCACCACGGTCGTCGTGGTCGGCGACCTCACCGGCACCGACCTGCCGGCGCTGCTGGAGTCCACCCTGGGCGTCTGGAAGGGCACCCCGGCCGAGCCGGCCGCGCACGCGCCGGTGACCGCCGACGACACCGGCCGGGTGATCATCGTGGACCGGCCCGGCTCGGTCCAGACCCAGCTGCTGGTGGGCCGGATCGGCCCGGACCGGCACGACCCGCGCTGGGCCGCCCAGATCCTCGGCACCTACTGCCTGGGCGGCACGCTCACCTCCCGGCTGGACCGGGTGCTGCGCGAGGAGAAGGGCTACACCTACGGCGTGCGGTCGTTCGCCCAGCCGCTGCGCTCGGCGGCCGACGGCACCGGCCGGGCGCTGCTGGCGATCAGCGGCTCGGTGGACACCGCCTCCACCGCTCCGGCGCTGGCCGACACCTGGACCATCCTGCGCACGCTGGCCGCCGAGGGGCTCACCGACGCGGAGCGCGACGAGGCCGTGCAGTTCCTGGTCGGCGTGGCCCCGCTGAAGTACGAGACGGCGGGCTCGGTGGCCGCGACCCTGGCCGACCAGGTGGAGCAGCACCTGGCGGACGACTTCCAGGCCGAGGTCTACCGGCAGCTGGCCGAGCTGCCGACGGCGGCGGCGACCGCGGCCGTGGTCGAGGCCTTCCCGCCGGACCGGCTGGTGACCGTCCTGGTCGGGGACGCCGCTGCGTTCGCGGACCAGGTGCGGGAGCTGGGCATCGGAGAGGTCACCGTGATCAGCGCCTGACGAGGGCCTGATCAGCGCCCGGGCCGGTGCCCGGGCGGGCCCCGGCAGGGCCGGAACGAGGCTGTGGGCAGGGCCCGGTGGAGCGTGCGTGCGCTCCACCGGGCCCTGCGCGTTATTTCCCTTGCGGCCACCGCGCGGGGCGTGGGTAGATAGCTCCCGGCACCCGGTACACACACGGAGAGGAGGCGGTCACCATGCGGGTCGAGCAAACCGTTCGGCGCTCCCCGAGACTGTCCTCCCGATGCCCCTCGGCCGCCTGAGCGCAGCCACCCCCTGACATCCCCCGGGCCGCTCCGGGATTCTTCGCGCGGCACCCACCTAGGCTTGAACCAACCGACCCCAGGAGGTCGTTCCACCATGTCGTACACCGAGGTACCCGGCGTCCGGGTCCCGATCCGGATGTGGACCGATCCGGCCACCGTCGAGGGCCAGGCGATGCAGCAGCTGCGCAACATCAGCTCGCTGCCCTGGCTGCACGGGCTCGCGGTCATGCCCGACGTCCACCTGGGCAAGGGCGCGACGGTGGGGTCCGTGATCGCGATGCGCGGTGCCGTCTGCCCGGCGGCGGTCGGCGTCGACATCGGCTGCGGGATGAGCGCGGTGAAGAGCTCGCTCACCGCCGAGGACCTGCCGGACGACCTCTCCCGGCTGCGGACGCGGATCGAGCAGGCGATCCCGGTCGGGCGCGGTCTGCACAGCGACCCGGTCGACCCCGGCCGGCTGCACGGCGTCCCGACCGGAGGGTGGGACGACTTCTGGCAGCGGTTCGAGGCGGTGGCGCCGGAGGTGAAGTGGCGCCGCGACCGCGCGGCGCAGCAGATGGCGACGCTCGGCGGGGGCAACCACTTCATCGAGGTCTGCGTCGACGACGGCGGAGCGGTCTGGCTGATGCTGCACTCCGGGTCGCGCAACATCGGCAAGGAGCTGGCGGAGCACCACATGGGCGTCGCGCAGTCCCTGCCGCACAACCAGGGGCTGATCGACCGTGACCTCGCGGTCTTCATCGCGGACACCCCGCAGATGGCGGCCTACCGGCAGGACCTCTTCTGGGCGCAGGAGTACGCCAAGCGCAACCGGGCGCTGATGATGGCGCTGCTCCAGGACGTCGTCCGCCGCGAGTTCGCCAAGGCGAAGGTCGCCTACGACGAGGTGATCAGCTGCCACCACAACTACGTGTCGGAGGAGCGGTACGACGGCGTCGACCTGCTGGTGACCCGGAAGGGCGCGATCAGGGCCGGAGCCGGCGACTACGGGATCATCCCGGGTTCGATGGGCACCGGTTCGTACATCGTCCGCGGGCTGGGCAACGAGGCGGCGTTCAACTCGGCCTCGCACGGGGCCGGCCGGAAGATGAGCCGGACCGCCGCCAAGAAGCGGTTCACCACCCAGGACCTCGCCGAGCAGACCAAGGGCGTGGAGTGCCGCAAGGACTCCGGTGTGGTGGACGAGATCCCGGGTGCGTACAAGCCGATCGAGAAGGTGATCGAGCAGCAGCGGGACCTGGTCGAGGTCGTGGCGCACCTGAAGCAGGTCGTCTGCGTCAAGGGCTGACCCCCGGTCGCCCGAGTGCACGAGCACGCGAGCACGTGCGGACATGTGGGCCCCCGACTCCGGTCGGGGGCCCTTGCGCGTCCGGAGCCCGGCGTTCAGACGTGGTCGCGCTTGGGGTTGAGCCGCCGGTAGCCGGGGTGCACCCCGGCGGTGAGGTGCTGCGCCTCGGCGACGCGGCGCAGCAGGCCGGCCAGGACGACGCGTTCCTGCTGGTCGAGGCCGGTGCAGATGGCCTCCTCGTGGGCGAGCGCCGCCTCGGCCAGTCCGCGCATCAGCTCCTCGCCCTTGGGCGCGAGGTAGAGGTCCTGGAACCGGCGGTCCTTGGGGTTCCGCCGGCGCTCGACCAGCCCGCGCGCCTCGATGGCGTCAATGAAGGCGACGAACCGACTGGGTGACATTCCCAGCCGCCGTGCGAGTTCCTGCTGGTGCAGGCCGGGGGAGAAGGCGACGGACCTGAGCAGGCCCGCCTGGGCGGGCGTGAGGTCGAGCTCGGCCACCCGCTGGGCGAAGGCCTGAGCTGCGTGTTCACCCAACTGTGAGAGAAGAAAAGCTACTTGTGCTCCCTGCTGGCCGCGGTGGAGCGACGGGGCGCGGTCGGGAGTTTCGGTCATGGAAACACGATACCAGTGGACAATGATGTCCCCTAGTGAACTATTCTAAAGTCGGAACTACCGGTGCCGATCCTGTCCGGCGCCGGCCCAAGCGACCCGTTTCGACTGGAGTGCCCATCATGACCACGACATCCGCGGCACCGGCCGCCTCCGCCCGGCGCCAGCAGTCAGGCCCCCCCTTGCTGCTGCCCGCCGTGGCGTTCGCGGCGCTGATGGTGGTGTCCATCGTGTTGTCCCGCCAGACCCCGTTGCCCACCGACTCGGCGGCCGACACCCTGGCCTACTTCCGCGACCACGAGACTGCCGCCCGGGTTGCCGGGACGCTGCAGTTCGGCGCCTCACTGCCGCTGGCGGTCTGGGCCGCGATCGTCTACCAGCGGCTGCGCCGACTCGGCGTGAGCGCCCCGGGCCCGGGCATCGCCCTGGTCGCCGGTGTGCTCTCGGCGGTCTCGATGGCGACCTGCGGTCTCACCGTCTGGGCCGCGTCGCGCGCCGGCGGCCTCGGTGACGCGCCGCTGGTCCGCGTGCTGACCGACCTGCTCTTCGCCACCGGCGGCCCCGGGCACGTCGTCCCGTTCGGCGTGATGCTGGCCGGCGTGGCCGTCCCGATGCTCCTGCTGGGCTTCGGCCCGAAGGGCTTCGCCTGGACCGGCCTGGTGCTCGCCGGGATCGGCGTGCTGGGCACCCTGGCGCTGCTCTCCACGAGCCTCGGGTTCTTCCTGCCGATCGGCCGCTTCGGCGGTCTGATCTGGCTGATCGCGGCCAGCGTGATCCTGCCCAAGCAGCGCCCGCGCCGCACCGCGGGCTACGAGGGTGACGGGGTCGAGGCCTGAGGTACCACTGACCGACCGGTCGGCGGAAACGCCGGCCGGTCCCGACTGCTCCGGTACGGCGGCGGCCCGGCACCTCGTAGGTGGTGCTCCGAGGCAGGGCCGCCCCGGCCGGGGGAGAGCGGCGGGGAGCGTGGCGCCGGGAGGCGCGGCGGACCGGTCGCGACCGAGCGGGCCGCGGGGCTCGTGAGGAAAAGGGAAGGCGGCGCGGCGGCGTCCTGGGGAGGAAGGCCGCCGCGCCGCCGGCCGCCGTTCGGCGACCGGAGGGGGGTCGCCGGGCGGCGGGGGGTTCGGGACGCGAGGGGCGGGTGACGGGCCCTGGGGCGCGTGGTGCGCCGGCCGGGCGTCAGGAAGCCGCGAGCCGGCGGTCGAGAACGGCGAGAATCAGCTCCTCGATCCGGCGGGCGACCGCCGAGGTCTCACCCTCGGGACCGGCCAGCAGGTCGAAGGTCTCGAAACTGGTGAGCATGAACAGCAGCTCGACCAGTTCCTCCAGCTCGGCCTCGCCGACCTCGGCGTCCCGGTCGGCGAGCAGCCGGCCGAGGACCACCTGGAGGCCGCCGCGCCGACGCTCGCCGCGGCTCTGCAGCGCCGTGTCCAGCTCCGGATCGAGGATGCCCAGGCCGCGGAGCCGGCGCAGGGCGATCCGCCCGGATCCGTAGAAGCCGCTGAGGACGTCGAGGATCGCGGAGAGCGCCTCCCGCCCGCTGGGCCGCATGAAGGCCGCGGGCATTCTGTCCATTCCGCCGCGCAGCGCCAGATCGTCGAAGAGCGCCTCCAGCAGGCCGGTCTTCGAGTCGAACTGGTAGTAGACGGTCATCCGCGCCACCCCGGCGGTCTTGGCGACGGCGTCCATGCTGAACGAGGCCGGGCCCTTCTCCCCGGTCAGCAGCTCGCAGGCGGCTTCCAGAATGCGGGTGCGGGTCTGCTCGGCGGCTACCTGGCGTTGGCCGGCTCGGTACTGGCGTGGGCTCATGGGCTGTTGACGTCTCCTGAGGCGGGTGCTATCACATTCATTGTACACTCAGTCTATATAAAAATACGGGGGCAGGGAACGGCCTGGCGGCCGGCTCCCGTGACCGTCCGCCCCCACGGAGGACCAGTGCCACTCCTTCCATGACGTCTCTCCACTGCGGAGGCCACGATGAGGTACCGCCACGTGAGTGTGCCGAGGCTCGGCGGAGCCGAGGTCCTACGGCTGTCCAGCGAAGAACTCCCGGCCCCGGCCGTGGGTCAGGTCAGGGTCAGGGTGCTCGCCGCCGGCGTCTCCTACGGTGACATTCTGCTACGCGCCGGGGTCATCCCCGGCGGGCCGAAGCGTCCCTTCACCCCCGGATACGACCTGGTGGGCGAGGTCGACCAGGTGGGCCCGGGCACCCGGGCCCCCGCAGTGGGGCAGCGGGTGGTCGCACTGGTGCGAAGCGGCGGTTACGCGGAGTACGCGATCGTGCCCGCCAACCGGCTCGTCGAGCTGCCCGAGGGGGTGGACCCGGTCGAGGCCTCCGCGCTCGCGCTCAACTACTTCATCGCGCAGCAGATGCTCCACCGGGTCGCCCGGGTGCGGCGGGGCGGGACGGTCCTGGTGCACGGCGCGTCCGGCGGCGTCGGCACCGCCTTCCTGGAGCTGGCGGCGCTCGCCGAGGTGACCGTCTACGGCACCTGCTCGGGTGCCCGCGCCGACCAGGTGCGACGGCTCGGCGGCCACCCGATCGACCGGGACACCGAGGACTTCCTCCGGGTGGTGCGCGGCCTGCCGGGCGGCGCGGTGGACGCGGTCTTCGACCCGGTCGGCGGACCGCACTTCCTCCGCTCCTACCAGGCCGTCCGGCGCGGCGGAGTGATGGTCGGCTACGGCCAGAACGCCGCGCTGCGGGGCGGCAAGCCGGACCTGCTGGTCGGTGCCCAGGGGTTCCTGGGCGGCATCGTGCTGCCCAAGCTGCTCCCGGACGGGCGGCGGACGCTGTTCTACAACGCCTGGAGCCTGGAGAAGTCCCAGCCGGCCGCGTACCAGCAGGACCTCGCGACCGTCCTGGAACTGCTGCAGAAGGGGCTGGTCAACCCGCGGGTGGGCCGCACCATGGCGCTGGACGAGGCGGCCGACGCGCACCGCGCGATGGAGACCGCGGCCGTCAGCGGGAAGATCGTCCTGGTCCCGGCTCCGGCGTAGCGGGCCGGGACGGGGCCAGGAAACTTTCCCAGCGCGATGGGGATTCCCGCCCCATGACGGTGGGACGGCAGGTCACCAGGATGGCGGTAGCACCGCTTCCCCCCGCTGCCGTCCCGCCGGAGGCCTTCCGATGCGATCCGCTCTGCGCCGTGCCCACCGTCGTCTCCTGCTGCGCCGGTGGGCGCGGCGCTCCGGCCGGTACCTGGCCGACGGCATGATCTGGCTCGGGCTGGCCATGGCCCCGCTGACCTCGCCCTCGGCGCTGCCGGGCGCGCGCCGGCCCGAGCCGGTGCTGCCGCCGCCGGGTGTGCCGGACTGGCACCCGGAGCGGGCCGGTGCCGAGGCCGCCCCGTTGAGCCGGAACGAGGCCGAACTCTGGGCGCAGCTGGAGAGGTGACGGCACCCCGGCCGGGCCGGCCCACCCCGGGCCGGTCCGCTCCGCCCCGGGGCAGGTCCGCGGGCAGGTCCGCGGACCTGCCCGCAGGGACGGGCGCTAGCTGCCGAGCCCGGCCCGCCGGGCCCGGACCGCGGCCTCGGCGCGGTCGGTGACCTGCAGCTTGCTGAAGATCCGGGAGAGGTAGTTGCGCACCGTCTTCATCGACAGCCCGAACTCGTTGGCGATGAAGGAGTTGTTGCGGCCGTCCGCCAGCATGGTCAGGACGGCCATCTCCCGGGGAGTCAGGTCGGGGAACGGCTCGCGCTCCGGAGCCGGTCGCCTGACCTGGGCCAGCAGGTGGGCGGCCGCCTCCGGGCCGAAGAGGGCCCCGCCCTGGCTGACGGCGGTGATGGCCCGGCGCACGTCGTCCAGGCCGGCGCCCTTGACCAGGTAACCGCGGGCACCGGCCCGGACCGCGGCGACGATGGAGTCGTCGTTGTCGTCGGCGGTCAGCATCACCACCGCGACCCGGGGGTGGCGGGCGAGCAGGGTGCGGGTCGCCTCGATGCCGTCGGTGCCCGGCATGCTGATGTCCATCAGGACGACGTCCGGGGCCAGGCGTTCGACGGCGGAGAGCACGTCGGCGCCGCTGGAGGCCTCGCCGACGACGGTCAGGGAGTCGATCCGGTCCAGGAGTTGGCGTAAACCAGCCCGGAAAAGCTCGTGGTCGTCGACCACGAGGATACGAAGGTTTCGAGGCGCGACCGGGTCCATGGGAGCTCCTAGGAGAGGGTGCGGATAGCGGGAACCCGGGGGACGGGCCGGGGGCGGCACGGGTCGGTCGGACACGGACTCCGCCGTACCGACGGGCCGTGGGAGAAAGGCGGGAACGCGTGGGTCAACCGGTCCGGTCCGCGTCGCCGGTGAGCACCGAGTGCGGCAGTCGCACCCGGATCACGGTGCCGTGCGGGGCTCTGGTCTCGACCGAGAAAATCCCGCCGAGTTCCCTGGTGCGGACACACATGGACGGCAGTCCTATTCCGCCGACGGAACCGCTGGAAATCCCCACCCCGTCGTCCTCGATCGAAAGGTCGAGGCCGTTCCGGCCGATGGAGGCCGAGATCCGGCAGACGGTGGCCTGGGCGTGCCGTGCGACATTGGCGACGGCTTCGCCGGAGATATTCTTCAATTCGTTCTGGACACGGTCCGGGAAACCGTCGACGAGGGTCGGCAGCTCGGTGACGAAACGGAGCCGACCGGCCCCGGCCTCCTCGAACGCGCGGACCTGCCGGTGCAGGAACTGGCGCAGCGTGCCGGGACTGGGCGTGGACCGGGACTCGGACGTGTCGAGGTCGCGGATCACCTGCCGGACGTCGGCGATGGCGGTGCTGACGTCCTCCCGGGCCTGGGCCAGCAGGGCCGGGGCCTGGTCGGCGTCGCCGGTCAGCGAGAGGCCGGCCAGCTCCATCCGCATGTGGAGGGCGGCAAGCCTGGGGGCGAGCGAGTCGTGCAGCTCGCGGCGGACCCGACGGCGCTCGTCGAGCCGGGCGGCGTCGGCCGGACAGGCGGGCTCCGGCTCGTCGGCCCTCGCCCCGTCCGGCCGGCGGCGCGGATGGGACAGCGCCAGATGCAGCCAGGACAGGGTGAAGGGGCCGGGCGCGGGCGGCGGAGCGGAGTCCTTCGGCCGGCCGCCGCGTGGTTCCGGGGCCGGTGGCAGGCCGGCGGCGCCGAGACCCGTGACCAGCCCGATGAGGGTGCTCACCAACCGTCCGATCCGGTCGGAGGTGTTCCGTTCACCGCGCGTAGCGAGTGTCGCCACGCCGTCCATGGCCAGGCTGGTTGGTCTTCGGTCTTCCCCGCCGGAGGTTTTGGCTATCTGATCCAGCATGGTTCCTGAAATCCCCCCGTCGCTCGCGTCGAACCCACAGTGCACGGGCGTTTCTGGCGCGGGGAAAAGGAATTCGTCGGACATACGCGCAAACCGGCACGGCGAACCCCGCACAAACGGTCCGTCGCGTGTTCTGTGCCGTGATCCCAATCCACCCGGGACAAGACCTTAGGCGGGCTGTTGCACAGGGCGCAAGGGTGGGCGGGGGGAGTGGTGTATGGCGCCGTGGCGGATTCGGACACTTGGTTGCACCCATGTGAGTGAGCACTTACCCTCATGGGAGTCGGGCCACGAGCGCGGCCGGCGACCGGGTCGCGCGGCGACTCGCCGGCCGTCCCCCGGAGAGCCGAGGAGGCGACCCCATGGGCACATCCCGTACCACACGTCTGACGGTTGATCAGATCGCTGAGATCTACCGGACGATGAGCATGATCCGAGCTTTCGAGGACCGTCTGCACGGGCTGGCGAAGAACCTGCCCGGCGCGGTCCACCTCTACAGCGGACAGGAGGCCGTCGCGGCGGGCGTCTGTGCGGCGCTCGCCCCGGACGACTACCTGGCCAGCACCCACCGCGGCCACGGTCACGCCATCGCCAAGGGCTGTGACGTCGAGGCCATGATGAAGGAACTGCACGGGCGCCCCGACGGCCTCTGCGGCGGCAAGGGCGGCTCGATGCACATCGCGGACTTCGACCGCGGCATGCTCGGCGCCAACGGCCTCGCCGGCGGCGGCGTGCCGCTCGCCTGCGGCGCCGCCCTGACGGCCCGCCAGCAGGGCACCGGACAGGTCGCGGTGGCCTTCACCGGTGACGGCGGAGCCAACCAGGGGGCGGTGCTGGAGAGCCTGGTGTTCGCCCGCATGCTCGACCTGCCGGTGGTGTTCGCCGTCGAGAACAACGGCTACGCCCAGGCGACCCCCGCCGACCGGCACTTCTCCGGCACCGACATGGCCCAGCGCGCGGCCGGGTTCGGCATCCCCGGCGCGGTGGTCGACGGCTACGACGTCCTCGCCGTGCACGCCGCCACCACCGAGGCGGTCGAGCGCGCCCGGGCCGGCGACGGGCCGACCGTCCTGGAGTTCCGGGCCGAGCGGTTCCACGGCCACATGGAGCTCTGGGACGACCAGTCCTACCGCCCGAGCGCGGACCCGGACCGGCTCCGTGCCGACTCCGACCCGCTGCTGCTGCTCCGCGCCCGGATCGCCGACGGCACCGCCGCAGGGCCCGCCGCCTTCGAACTGGACCGGATCGACCGGGACGTCGCCGCCCTCGTGGAGGCCGCCGTCGCGGCCTCGGCGGAGCCGTTCACGGTGGACCGGGCGAGCCTGCTCACGGACGTCTACACCCGCTGACGCGCGCGGCCTTCGACGCGTCCGCCCGCGGGCGCGCACGGCCTTGGACGAGTCCGCCCGCCGACCGGCGCCGGCCGGTCGGGACCACCTCCGGAGGAGAGAGTCACGTGCGTACCATCACCTACCAGCAGGCCATCGGGGAGGCGCTCGCCCAGCAGATGCGCTTCGACCGCTCCGTGGTCCTGATGGGCGAGGACAGCACCAACGCGTGGGGCCCGACCAAGGGCCTGCACATCGAGTTCCCGGACCGCGTGCTCGACATGCCGATCACCGAGGCGGCCTTCGTCGGCGCCGCGGTCGGCGCCGCGGCGACCGGCCTGCGCCCGGTGGTCGACCTGCTCTTCGTCGACTTCGCCACCGTCTGCTTCGACCAGATCGCCAACCAGGCCGCCAAGCTGCGCTACATGTCCGGCGGCAAGGTCTCCGTGCCGCTGGTGCTGCGCGCGATGTGGGGCACCGGCCTGCGCCGCGGCGCCCAGCACTCGCAGGCGCTGCACCCGCTCTTCGTCCACCTGCCCGGCATCAAGGTGGTCGCGCCGTCCAACCCGTACGACGCCAAGGGACTGATGGCGCAGGCGCTGGTGGACGACGACCCGGTGCTCTTCCTGGAGCACAAGATGCTCTACTTCGCGCCCGGCCCCGTCCCCGAGGAGCCGTACGCGATCCCGTTCGGCACGGCCAAGGTGGTCCGCGAGGGCGCGGACGCCACCGTGGTCGCGATCGGCCGGATGGTCTCGGTCGCGCTCACCGCCGCCGAGCGGCTGGCCGCCGAGGGCGTGGACGTCGAGGTGATCGACCCCCGGACGCTCTCGCCGCTGGACACCTCGACCATCTACGCCAGCGTCGAGAAGACCGGCCGCCTGGTCGTGGTCGACGAGGCGCACCCGCGGTGCAGCCTGGCCACCGACATCGCCGCCCAGGTCGCGCAGGACCGTTTCGCGGCGCTGCGCGGACCGGTCAGGATGGTCACCGGGCCGCACGCGCCGGTGCCCTTCAGCCCCGAGCTGGAGGACGCCTTCGCGCCCGGACCGGACGAGGTGGTGGCCGCCGTCCTGGCCACCAGCGCCGTCCGCACCGCGGCCTGACGCTCCGTCCGATCAGGCGCTCCATCAGTTTCCGCACCGTTTCCGAGCGGTCCCGCGCGCGGGACCGCCGACCGAGGAGGAACCGAGTGACGTCCCAACCGTTCGTGAAGCAGCCCGACGAGGGTCGCGCCATCTGGCACGTGGGCGCCCTGCTCAAGTTCAAGGCGACCGGCGCCGAGACCGACGGCCAGTTCTGGCTCGCCGAGCAGCTCTCGCCGGCGGGCTACGCCTCGCCCGTCCACCTGCACACCCGCGAGGACGAGTTCTTCATCGTCCAGGAGGGCGAGATGGTGCTGCGGATCGGCGACGACGAGCACAAGGTCGGCCCGGGTGCCACCGTGTTCGCGCCGCGCGGCATCGCCCACCAGTACCGGGTGGAGACCGAGGGCACCCGGTTCCTGGTGCTCGGGACCCCGGCCGGCTTCGAGGAGTGGTTCTTCCAGACCGGCGAGCCGGCCACCAGCCTGGAACTCCCCCCGCCGCTCCAGGGCCCGCCGGACTTCGCCCGGCTGCTGGGCGCGCTGGAGCCGCTCGGCGTGCAGCTGGTCGGGCCGCCGCCCGGGCTGGGCGGCCCCGCCGGACCGCCCCGCTGAGCGGTGCCGCGTCTGGACAGTGCCGCGCCGGCCCTGCCGTCCAACCGGGCGGCAGGGCCGGCGCCGTGCGTACCGGAGCCGGCCACGGACCGGCCCGAACGGGTGAGCGGGCGCTCACCTACACGCTATCCTTCGGTAACCACTCCGCAGTCGCGGACCGGGACGACCCCGGCCGCACCCGTCCCTTCGGAGCCTTCATGAGTATGCGCGAGCAGATCGTCGACGCCGCCGAGCGGGTGATCCGGGACCTCGGCCTGGCCCGCTGCACCACCAAGGAGATCGCGGAGGTGGCGGGCTGCTCCGAGGGCACCATCTACCGGCACTTCCGCAGCAAGGAGGACGTCTTCCTGGCCGTCCTGGCCGAGCGGCTGCCCGGGCTGCTGCCCGTGCTGCGCGCCCTGCCGGAGGAGATCGGCACCGAGGGGGAGGTCCGCGCGACCCTCCAGCAGGTGGCCGAGGAAGCGCTCGCCTTCTACCGGGAGTCGATGCCGATGCTGCTCTCGGTCTTCGCCGAGCCCAAGCTGCTCGACCGGCACCGGGAGTGGATGCGGGCCAACAACGCCGGCCCGCACCGGGCCTCCGAGCTGCTGGCCGACTACCTGCGCCGGGCCCAGCGGGTCGACGTGGTCAGCCGGGACGCCGACCCGATGGCCGCGTCCCAGCTCCTGCTCGGCGCCTGCTACCTGGCCGCGTACGGGGGCGTGTTCGCCGCGCCGTCGGCCGGCCAGGAGGCGCTGCGCGAGGCGGAGGCCTTCGTCCGGCAGCTGTGGCGGACGCTGGCCCCGGCGCCCGTGTAAGCACCGGCCCGGCCCCTGCGGGCCCGTCCGGACCGGTCCGTCGCCCGGCGAGCAGTGCCGGGCGGCGGACCT